>CALVXV010000006.1 GCA_944371685.1 uncultured Bacilli bacterium
ATTATTAAATGATACGTAGTTATTTGGGCTTGCACCATAATATCTAATGTCGCCGTGCTCATCAGTATATAGTTCATCTGTTTTTTTATCTAAAATTTGGTCTATAACATCTGTACCTTGTCCTGGAGTATATGGTGGATTACAAATATTATAAAGTTCATCTATTGCTCCCTGCACATCTGTGCTTTCATGCCACTTACACTATTATCATAAGTTGTTTGACTTGATGGGAAATAAGTCATAGCTATTACACTAACACCTCCGCATACCACTATTCCCATTACAAACCCTATTATATTTGCTTTAATATAATTATTTTTCTTCTTTTTTATCAACATAACTTATACACCCTTTCTACTTTTACCGTTTATCTTATGTCATTATATGTTTCACACAAATTATAGCACGCATGTTGCCAGTATGGCAACATACATTCATCATAAAAAATGAGAAAATATGTTATATAAGGTGATACAAATGAAAATAGATAAAAATAGCGATGACTTTTGTTTCTACCAAGCTAGAATAAATATAAAAAAATACCGAAAAAAACTAGGCATCACTGCTCAAGAATTAGCTGATCGCACTGAACTTTCTCACCAATTTATAAGAAGCCTAGAGGCCTTAAAAATAGTTAAAAGACCTAGACTAGATACTTTAGCTAGAATAGCTAAAGCTTTAAACATAGAATTAAGACAATTATTTGACGATGTAAATTTAGATGAAATTAATAAAGCTTTATAACAACTATATAAAAAGGTTGTTTTTTCTTGCTATAAAAACTTAAGTAGTATATAATTAAACTAAAGGAGAGTGAATAATAATGGGTTTAATAAAAGCCGTAACAAGTTCAGTATCATCTGGATTTGGAGATCAATTTAAAGAATTTATCGAATGTCCCGAAGTGGCAAACAATGTTCTTATTCAAAGAGGAATTGTCAAACACGGAGATGGAAACAAAAATCCTAGCGAAGGAATAATTACTAAAGGAAGTCAGATTGTCGTTCCAGAAGGAATGGCCATGATGGTTATTGATAATGGAGCCATTGCCGACTTCTCAGCTGAGCCAGGAATATACACCTATGAACAAAGTACTGAACCAACAGTATTTGATGGTGGTTTCTTTAAAGGTGTAAAAGATACAATAAAAACAATAGGTAGACGTATTACCTATGGTGGACAGCCAGCTCATGACCAAAGAGTATACTATGTTAATACTAAAGTAATTTTAGGTAATAAATTTGGTAGTCCACAACCCAAAAAAATAACCGATGAAAAATATGGAACACTAGAAGTTACCTTTTTTGGAGAATATGCTGTCAAAGTAGTTGATCCAGCTATTTTAGTTGCTAGTGTAATTGGTACTAACCCCAAAGATACTATCACCTTTGACGAAGTAGTAGGTAGCCAGTTAAAAACTAAATTCATCGAAAAAGTCACACTAGCTATTTCTAATGTTATGAGAAATAAAAAGGTCTCATTTGGAGATATGGGACTTTATGGCAGTGATATTTCCGATGAAATGAATAAATGCTTAGACGATTCATGGAAAAAAGAGTATGGTCTAATGGTTACTGATGTTGCTATGGGTGACATTAACTTAACCGATGAATCAATGAAAAGAGTATCGCGTATTGATGACGCAAAAATCTTCTCTGATCCTAGTCTACAATCAGGTCTAATGGCGAGTAGCTCTGCTGAAGCCATGACGCAAGCTGCCTCTAATGAAGCTGGTTCAATGATGGGCTTCATGGGAATGGGCATGGCTAATCAAGCTGGAGCCAATATGATCAATGCTGTAAACCAAAACATGCAAGCTCAGAATGCTGTTGGTCAAACCCAACCACAAGCTTCTAACCAAACAGTAAATCAAACACAAACTGTCGTTGGAACTACAACGGATAATACAACTACTCCAAAATTTTGTAGTAACTGCGGTGCAAAATTAACAGGTAAATTCTGTAGTAACTGTGGTAAGGAAGCCAAATAATGAACGAAATATTAAAATATGACTCTGAATTTTCTGAAAGTAAATTCAAAACTTATGTCGATAATGTTTTCATTCAACTACATATGGCCGTAGTCACTAAAGAATTAGAAAATGTCAAACATTTTTTATCAGATGAAGTATATAATCAATATAAACAAAAAATAGATAACTTAAATCAAAGACATTTAATCCAAATGTACGATGAAATAAATGTTGCTCAAACTGATATTTTAAATTATAAAGTTACGGATACTAATATGATTATTGAAGTAAATCTCATCTCCAGATACTTGGACTATCTCATGGATGAAGATGGAAATTATGTAAGTGGTGATACTAATATAAGAAGTGAAAAAAATAATCATTTAATCTTCACTAAAAAAATAAACTATCAACACTCAGGCACGGTTCGTAAATGCCAAGGTTGTGGTGCCTCTATTGATGTTAATGCAAACGGTAAATGTCCTTACTGTGGAACTATATATAATTTGGAAGATAAAGATTGGGTTTTAACCTTTATAGAAACTAGATAAAAGGAGCAAAACATGAATAAAAAGGCTAAAAATATATTAATAATTATTCTTGCTACTTTAGTTTTCATGATACCAAACTACCATCCTGAAGCTGACTCTGGTTTTGACGGAAGCTATTCAGGAAGTAGTAGTGGAGGGTTTAGTTCGGGATCGAGTTGGAGTGGAAGTTCTTCATATGGTGGAACCTATATTTCTACCGGTTCCGTTGATCCAGTAAGCGCACTTATTTCTCTCGCTTTTGTCCTAATTATTACAGCTGCAATAATTCTAAATGCCAAAAAACGAGCTGGAGGAAGTATGCCAACAACAGTATTGAAAAACCTTTCACCATATAATCTTGAAGAACTAAAAAAACATATTCCAGATTTTGATGAAAATACTTTCAAAAACCAAGCCTTTGATATATATAAGAAAATTCAAATTGCTTGGATGAACTTTGATTATGATAAAATGCGAGAAAATGTAACTGATGAAATGTACAATATGTACAAATCACAACTTACAACATTAAAAGTCAAAAATCAAACTAATGTCATGAAAGACTTTAATTTGCTTGGCTTTAATATAATTGGAATGGATATAAAAAATAATACTATATCATTAACCGTTACCATGCAAGTAGAATGCTATGACTATATTACCAATAAAGATAATAAAACAGTAAGAGGAACAGATAAGAAAAAAGTCATATATAACTATGCTATGACCTTTAATAAAGGAATAAGTAACAAAGACAATAAATGTCCAAACTGTGGTGCACCTTTAGAAAATGTCAATTCTTCACAGTGCCCGTATTGTGACTCAGTGATTATTAGTAAAAACTATGATTGGGTTTTAGCTAAAAAACAAGTATTATCACAGCGCTATAAATAAAAGGAAATGATTCAAAACCATTTCCTTATTTTATTATAAATTTATCACCTTTAACATCTATAGTAACTACAGAATTAAATTTAATATCCTCATTAATAATAGCCTTGGCAATCAAAGTTTCAATATTTCTACTGACATATCTTTTAATTGGTCTGGCACCATATTTTTCATCATATGAATTTTCAATAATAAACTCTTTAGCTTTATCAGTTACTTTTAATGTTAATTTCTTATCACGTAATCTGTACTCAATCTCATCAATAATCTTATCTAATATTTCGTGAACTACATCTTTAGAAAGTGAATTAAAGACAATAATTTCATCAATACGATTAATAAACTCTGGTTTAAATGTTCTTCTAAGTTCTCCCATAACCATTTCATCACTGTCTTTATGACCTTCTAAAATATAATCACTACCTAAATTAGAAGTCATAATGATAATTGTATTTTTAAAATCAACCGTTCTACCTTGCGAATCAGTAATTCTACCATCATCCAAAATTTGTAGTAAAATATTAAATACATCTTTGTGCGCTTTTTCAATTTCATCAAAAAGTATAATACTATATGGATTTCTTCTAACCGCCTCAGTTAATTGTCCACCATCATCATATCCAACATATCCTGGAGGCGAACCTATTAATCTAGCGACAGAATGCGGTTCCATATACTCACTCATATCTATTCTGACCATATGACGTTCATCGTCAAATAATTCATAAGCTAAAGATTTTGCCACCTCAGTTTTACCAACACCAGTCGGTCCTAAGAAAATAAATGAACCAATAGGTCTATTAGGATCTTTAATACCAGCTCGCGCTCTAATAATAGCTTCACTCACTAAATGTAAAGCCTTATCTTGACCTTTAACCCTTTTCTTTAAATTATCTTCCAAATGAAGTAACTTATCTTTCTCTGTACTAGCCAATTTACTAACTGGAATATTCGTCCACTTAGAAATAATACCAGCAATTGACTCATCATCAACTACATCACTTAAAATAGAATTCTTATTATTGCGTTTTAATTCATCTAGTTCTTTTTCCAAAGCTGGTATAACCCCATGGCGAAGTCTAGCTGCCGACTCTAAATCATACTTAGACTCAGCATATTCTAAATCACGATTAGCCTTTTCAATTTCTTCTTTTTTACGGTTAATTGAAGCATTTATTTCTTTCTCATGTTCCCAAGCCTCACGCAAATCTTTTTCTTTAGCTTTCAAAGAAGTTAACTTTTCATCAATCTCTTTAATTCTATTTTTAGAAAAATCATCTTTTTCTTTTTTCAAAGCCTGTCTTTCCACTTCTAACTGCATAATCTTACGTGTTAAAGTGTCTAAAGAAGTTGGAACAGATTCAAGTTGAACTTTAATAGTCGCACACGCTTCATCCACCAAATCAATCGCTTTATCAGGTAAAAATCTATCAGTAATATATCTATCAGATAATGTAGCTGCTGCCACAAGCGCTCTATCTTTGATAGTAACACCATGATAAACTTCAAAACGAGGTTTTAAACCACGTAAAATGGTGATGGTATCTAAAACAGTTGGCTCAGATACTAATATCTTTTGAAAACGTCTTTCAAGGGCTCCATCTTTTTCAATATACTTTCGGTACTCATTTAAAGTCGTTGCTCCAATACAGTGAATTTCACCACGCGCAAGCATTGGCTTAAGCATATTTCCAGCATCCATCGCTCCTTCCAAAGCTCCCGCTCCGACAATCATATGTATCTCATCGATAAACATAATAATCTCACCATCAGAGTCTTTAACTTCCTTTAAAACAGCCTTTAATCTATCTTCAAACTCACCACGATACTTTGCTCCTGCAATCAATGAACCCATATCTAGTTCCCAAATACGTTTATCTCTTAAACTATTAGGAACATCACCTTTAATAATCCTTTGAGCCAAACCCTCAACAATAGCTGTCTTACCAACACCAGGTTCACCAATTAAAACTGGATTATTCTTCGTCTTACGTGATAAAATACGGGTGATACTACGAATCTCATCATCACGGCCAATAACAGGATCAACTTTACCATCACGGGCCGCTGCTGTAATATCTCTACCATATTTTTCTAAAACATTTTGTAAACCTTCTTGATATGCTTGTTGTTCATTCATATTCATGCCTCCTTTTCATTAAATTTAATCTTTATACAAGATTACATTATAACTATATCACCACTTTTAGCACTTGTCAATAGAGAGTGCTAAAATATGAAAAATATATTGCGAAAAAAATCATAAATTGTTAAAATAAAATTAGTATTTTTTACAAAAAAAATTTATATTAAATACCTTTAATATCTTGCAGTAAATAGTGCCTAACAATTAAAAAAGCTATATTCACTATTTATGCTAAATAAAGCCCGTAATAAAAAAAACATTTTATGTAATAATTAACAAAGAAAGGGAATAAAATATGTCAAAATTAAGTAATAGAACAATTGTTGTTATCGCCTTTGTCGCCATAATTGGTGGTTTACTACTAATATCAGCCGACTATCTAAAAGGTAAAAAAGAACAAGCTTATCAAAAAATCAGTATTTCATTATTTAGTGAAGTAAACGATCAAACTCAAGATAATACCCCCCAAAATATTGAAAAAACAGAAGAAGAATATGTTCCAACCCCTAATCCTAATGGCTATCTTGGTATTTTGACTATTGATAAAATCAATCTTCAGCAAGGTTTCTTTGATAAAGACAACGAAAATAATAATGTCAGTAAAAATTTGACCTTCTTATCACCATCAAATTATCCAGATGAAAAAAATGGTAATGTAATTTTAGTTGCCCATTCAGGCACAACCCATATAGCTTATTTTAAAAATCTATATAAATTAAAAGAAGGTGACACCGCAAAAATCGAATATAAAGGTCATTTATATACATATAAAATAGATAACATATATAATGAAACTAAAGATGGAAATGTCACAATATATAGAGATACAACCAAACAAACCCTAACTATGATTACCTGCACAAAAAATGATAATACAAAACAAACCATATATATTGCTTATTTAGAAAGCGTCAAATAATGCTTTCGCTACCGGGAAATAGCTTAGTTTGGTAAAGCGCTACGTTCGGGACGTAGAGATCGCAAGTTCAAATCTTGTTTTCCCGACCATTTAGAAAATAGCCCTTGAAAACCAAGGACTTTTAATATAAATATTTCATCATTTGCCAAATAACAAATAGTTAAGTTTATTTACATTCACTTTATAATTTTAAAATGGTTTCACAATAAAATTACCTTTAATAAAGAAAATAAACATTAAAATATTTGACTTCATAAAAATATCATAAACTTTCTATGATATTTTTTTTAATAATTGCCAAAATTTTGACACTCTCCCTAACTCTAAAAACCAAAAATATGACAATTAATACCATTATTTTCCAAAATAAGTTGTATAAAATTCATACTCCTATACATATAATAATAGTGAGGGGGAAATACCCTTATAAATAAAGGGCAAATTCCTAAAGACGGGTTAGACAAAAATCGACTCAATTTGACGCATATATCAAAATATGCTAGAATAAGGCCTGTTTTCTGATTTCGAGATTAACAGGAGAGGGTGAAAATGGAAACAAACCAATCGGTTAAGGCCAATATTTTGGCCATAATCATTTTGATAGTAGTCTCTGCCCTATGGCATCCTACTATTGCTAAGGCCCAAAGCCTTAAAGAATTTCATAATTCATTCATGACCAGTACGCTTATGCAAAGCAAACTAAATATGGATGAAGAAGCACCTTTGAATTTAAACAAATTAGAAATAAAGCCAATTAATAGTGAACTATTACAAGATGTAGATTCATTAAAAATTGAAATTGATGTCGAAGAATTAAGACAAATTAAAATTGCTCGTAAAAAAGCATTAGAATTAGAAAAAAAACAAGAAGAAGAAAGAAGAAAAGCTGAGGAAAAAGCCAAAGCCGACGAAGCAGCTAAACAAGTTACGGCAAAATCAGGAACAAGTATATCTTATGACGAGTTAGTAGCTAAACTAAATCGTTCATTAAACTCTACTTTAGCTGGAAAAGGTGAAAGCTTTGCTAAATATGCCGTTGAATTAGGCATTGATCCTTATTTGGCAGTCGCTATCGTTCTTCATGAAACAGGTTGTAAATGGAACTGTTCATCACTTCTTAGAGAGTGTAATAACGTGGGAGGAATGAAAGGTTCACCAGGTTGTAATGGTGGTTCATATAAAGCCTTTCCAAGTTTAGATGAAGGAATTAAAGCCTTTATGAATAATTTATATAATAATTATTATGCCAAAGGCCTAACCACACCAGAAACTATCGGTCCAAAATATGCTGCTAGTTCTACTTGGTCATCTAAAATTCGCTCTTACATGAATGAGATAGAAGCAAAATAAATTTTTTTGCTTCTTTTATTTTTACCTAAAGTCAACCTTAAATTACAAGGAAAACCCCAATTGTACACAAATTTGACGCTATTTTTTTATTATGATAAAATATTTAACAGAATAGTAGGAGAGATGTAAATGAACGAGGTTAAAAAAGTAACTGTTATCGTAGTATTTGGTGTATTATTATCAATCTCTTTGCCACACTTAACCACACTTAATCAAACTCAAAACTTAAAAACAGAAACTGCACCAAACACAGAAGCCACAACTAGTAATGAAGTTGCCATCGCCACCCCTGAAAAAGATGAATCAGGCACACCAGTTGACACAACCCAAGAAAGTCCAGTTCAAACCGAGCCTCAAGTCACAGAAACCCCACAAGAGCCAGTTGTATCAATCCCCCAAGCTCAAGCCGAGCCAATAGTTTATGATGGCCTAACTATGAACGAACTAACAGAAAAGTTAAATCGTTCTTTACATTCAACTTTATCAGGAACTGGAGCTAGCTTTGCTAAATATGCTATTGAAATGGGCATTGATCCTTATTTAGCTGTCGCTATTGTTCTTCACGAAACAGGTTGCAATGGCACCTGCAGTAAACAAGTAAAACAGTGCTATAACGTCGGTGGTATGAAAGGTGGCCCAAGTTGTAATGGCACTTCATACAAAAAATTTAATAGTTTAGATGAAGGTATCTATGCATTCATGAGTAATTTAAAAGAAAACTATTATGATAAAGGTTTAACTACTCCAGAAGCTATGAATAAAAAATATGCTGCCAGTACTAGTTGGGCCAAAAAAGTTCATCATTACATAAATAAAATAAAAGCAGCCTAAACGCCAAAAGGTGTTTTTATTTTTGCTTAGACATGATATAATCAAAGTAAAGGAGAGTAGATTATATGCAAAAGGGGTGTCCAAAATGTGGCAGAATGATTGATGCCAATGTTACTAACTGTCCATACTGTAATTACAGTTTTAAAGATATAGATAATTTCTTCAAAAAAGTTTCTGATGATAATTATATTGAAAATGAAAAATATGCCGGTTTCATCAAAAGACTAGTAGCCGGACTATTTGATATTTTTCTAATAGGAACCATTACTTATTTAATTTTAATACTTATTAATAATTATCTGATAAAAATCAGCGCCAGTAACTTTTATATTGCCTTAATTATTTTTATTCCACTATATATTTTATATAATTCAATTTGTGAAAGAACTGCTTGGCAAGGTTCTATTGGTAAATTAATCTTAGATATCGAAGTAGTAGATGAATATGAAAACCCGGTAACTTTTCCAATCGCTTTAAAAAGAAACCTCGCTAAAATAGTCAATGTTTTAACCATCGGAATAGGTTTTATCTTCTCAGCTGTTCCACCTCAAAAACAAGCTTTAAACGATAAATTAGCTCATACTTATGTTATTAACAAATTAATTATGACAGAAGAAACCACCTTAAACTTCGCCAGCCCTATAAAACGCTTTGTGGCTTTCGTAATTGATATCTTCATTATTAGTTTAATTTGCTATGGCTTGCTCGCTACTAATAACTTAATTCGTGCTTTTAATTTTTCACAAATTACAATCAATGTTCTCAGTGATGCTAGATATATCTTATGTTTAGTCGTTATATTCTTCTACTTTCCATTTTCTGAAAGTAGAACTGGCTCCACTATGGGCAAAGGCACAATGCATATAAAAGTTGTTAAACTAAATGGTGAAATACAAGGATTTATTGGTTCACTCATTAGAGAGTTAATGTTAGTTTTAGACTATGTTACATTAGGTTTTCTCTCATCATTTGTCACACCAAAAAAACAAACTATAAAAGACATTTTAACTAGAACTGTTGTTATTGATAGATAGGTCGAAGATTAACTTTGACCTTTTTTCTTTAAAAATAAACAAATATATGATAAAATGAATATGACCTATACTAAAGGAGGCAGTAATATGTGTGGCTTTGTCGGATACATTAATAAAGAAAAAGATAAAACAAAAACAATCAAAAAAATGGCAGACCTAATTGCGCATCGTGGCCCGGATTCCGAAGGATACTACTGCGATAAAAACATCGCTTTAGGTTTTAGACGCCTAAGTATAATAGATTTAAAAAGTGGTTCCCAGCCAATATATAATGAAGATAAAACCAAAGTTATAATTTTTAACGGTGAAATATATAATTTCGAACCATTAAGAGAAGAATTAATTGAAAAAGGACATACCTTTACGACTAAAACCGATACGGAAGTCCTTCTTCATGGCTATGAACAGTGGGGTGAGAACCTTTTAGATAAACTAAGAGGAATGTTTGCCTTTGTGATATATGATACCAAGACAAATGAAATGTTCGCTGCTAGAGACTTTTATGGCATCAAACCTTTTTACTATGCTAAAATGGGTAATACATTAATATTTGGTTCAGAAATAAAAAGTTTCTTAATTCATCCACACTTTAAAAAAGAATTAAACACTAAAATGCTAGAATATTATCTAACATTCCAATATAGTGCTGGTGAAGAAACCTTCTTTAAAAACGTCTACAAATTAATGCCTGGTCATTATATGAAATATAAAAATGGCAAATTAGAAATAAAGAAATACTATGAAATTAAATTCCAAGAAGATGACACTAAAACTTATGAAGAATGGAAAGAAGGAATCAAAGACCGCCTACAAGATTCCATCAAAGCCCATAAAATAAGTGATGTTGAAGTAGGTTCATTCTTATCAAGCGGTGTTGATTCTTCATTCATTGCCGCCAGTAGTGATGTTGATAAAACCTTTACCGTTGGCTTTGATAATAAAAAATATAGTGAAGTCGATTATGCTAAAGACCTATCTAGTAAAATAAAAACAAAAAATATAAGTAAAATCATTACTAAAGAAGAATATTTTAAAAATTTACCTAATATTTTGTACTATATGGATGAACCTTTGGCTGATCCTTCATCTATAGCTTTATATTTTGTTACTAAAATAGCTAGTGAAAACGTTAAAGTATCACTATCTGGTGAAGGTGCCGATGAAATATTCGGTGGCTATAATATATACCAAGAACCTCTAACAGATAGTTGGTATTATAAAATACCTTATCTAATAAGATTCACTATTGGTAAAATAGCTAGTATTTTTCCACATAAAAGAGGTATTAACTTTTTAATTAGACGTGGTCAAAAACTCGAAGATAGATTTGTAGGCAATGCTTTTATCTTCAATAATAAAGAAGTAAGTAAAATCTTAAAAAATAAAAGACAAACCAAAGGTTTTCAAGAATTAACTAAACCATATTATGATAAAGTAAAAGATAAAGATGATATAACTAAAATGCAGTATATTGACTTTAACTTTTGGCTTATTGGCGATATTTTATTAAAAGCTGATAAAATGAGTATGGCTAACTCTTTAGAAGTTAGAGTGCCATTTTTAGATAGACCATTAATAGATTATGCCCTAGGACTTCCAACTGAATTTAAAACTGATAAATATAAAACAAAAAAAATATTCAGAGACATTGCTAGTGAAGTTTTAGAAGATAAAGTCTCGAATAAAAAGAAACTAGGCTTTCCGGTGCCAATTCGTGAATGGATGAAAGATGAAGATATTTATAAACAAATAAAAGCCTTATTTACTAAAGATAATAAATTTTTCAATACTAAAAAAATCGTTAAACTATTAGATGATCATTGTAAAGGTAAAGCCGATAATAGCCGTAAAGTATGGACTATATATGTATTCTTACTTTGGTATGAAATTTTCTTTGGAGGTAGCAAATGATATTTTTCTATATTTCTCTATCAACATATATTTGTTTTAATATCATAAAATATAAAAAAGTGTTTTCAGTTCTTCAAAAAAACAAATATGACTTAAAATCTTATAGTAAATGGTTATCTAAGCATCTAAAAGAAGTATTTTTAACAAAAGAGTTATCATTCATTATCTTAATAATTATTGCTCTTAACTTTAATTTAAAAGTTATTGGTGTTAGTACTGTCATTTTATATACTATATTATTCTTATTAGACTATAAAAAGAAAAATAAAGTTAAAATTGATAAAAAACTAATCACTAGAATAGTTATTCTAGCTTTAATGTACCTTGGATTAAATCTATGGTTTATTTTAGATTATATAAGTTATCACTATGCCGATATAATATTTGACAATACTGCCTTTTATTATATAATTGTAGTTATACTTAGTTATCTTTCATATTTTATCATTTGGTTAGTCAACCTAATTGCCCTACCATTTGATAAATTATTTAAAAGCATAGGGGGTAAATATGCTAAGAGTAAACTCAAAAAAAGTAAAACCAGGTGATACCTTTTTGGCCCTCGAAGGACCATACACCGATGGACACGATTATATAGAAGAAGCAATTGATAAAGGTGCCGCCTGTATAATTGCCAGTCACGGAGAATATTCCGTGAAAACTATTATCACTGATGACACTAGAACTTATCTTTCAAACTATTTAAAAGAACTAAACTTAGAAAAACTAGAAAAAATAAAATTGATTGCTGTAGTTGGAAGCTATGGTAAAACAACTACCGCCGATTTAATATATCAGCTTTTAAATAACTTAAATATCAAAACTGCAACTATAGGAACTAATGGTTTTTGTTTAGATGGTAAAGTAAAAAAAACATCATCGACAACGCCAGATATCTATGAACTATATGAACTTTTAAATGAAGCTACAACTGCTGAATGTGAAGTAGTTGTAATAGAGGCATCATCAAAAGCCATTGCCCAAAGACATATCGAAGGATTGAGATTTGATGCAGTTATCTTTACCAACTTCACAACTACTGAATATACTGATAAACAGCAATATCTCAATGACAAAATTGAACCATTTAAAATGCTTAAAAAAAACGGTTATGCTATTATAAATAAAACAGATCCATATTATGAATATTTTGTGTTACCACAAAATACTAACATTTTATATGGAACTGAAGATAGTAATTACCCAATAGAAATCACTAATGCTACTTATGATTACACTGAATTTAATATTGAATCCATACAAATGAAATTACCGCTTATTGGTTCTTTCAATGTATATAATTATGCTCCAGCCTATATCACTGCTAAAATTTTTGGTTTTGATGAAGAAACAATTAAATCTACTACTTTAACTATTCATCAAACCGATGGACGTTTTGAAGGTATTAAATATAAAGATAATCTAATTATCATCGATTATGCCTACAATTTAGATAGTGTTAATAATATTATCCAAAAAACTAAAGAAATAGCTAAAGGCAAAATTATCACCATCATTGGCTGTGGTGGCGAGCGCCGTGTAGATCAAAGACCATTAATTGGTAAACTAGTCTCTGAAAAAGCTGATTATGCTATTTTTACTACTGATAACCCTCGTCACGAAAATGAAGAAGATATTATTGACACTATGACTAAAGATATTCAAACAGATAACTATATCAAAATAACTAGTCGTAAAGAAGCTATAAAAAAAGGTATAAACATGTTAGAAAACGAAGATATATTATTAATATTAGGAAAAGGTCATGAAAATACGCAAATCATCGGCAGTGATGAATTTCCATTTAAAGACCGTGACGAAGTCATGAAAAATATTAAGTAAAAAGGAATTTAACTAAACATCTCGTATGTTATATATAGAGGTGTTTTTATGTGGAAAAAATAATTTTAGACAAATATCAAACCAAAGTAATAAAAAATAAATCAAAAAATCTATTAGTAATAGCTGGTGCTGGTTCTGGCAAAACTTTAACGATAGTTCATAAAATAAAATATCTAATAAAAAAGCACACAAAACCAGATGAAATATTATGCATAACCTTGACCAAAGCTGCTGCCACTAGCTTAGAACAAAAATTAAAACAAGAAAATATTAATATAAAAGTCAAAACCTTTCATAGTTTAGGCTTCGAAATTATCAAAAAGTCAGAAGTATCCTCATTAATCAAAGAAAACTTTTTAGATAATCTGATCCTTCATCATCTAAAAAATTATAAAAAGCTAACCAAAATAATAAATGTTAAATTTATAGAATTTGGCAAAGGCAATTCCAATATCATCAAAAATAACATCCTTCAAAATTCATTTTATTTGTATCAATTAAAAGACACAATAAAAACATTTATTAATTTATTTAAAAGTAATAATTATAATATCAGTAATTTTCAAAATTTCCATCAAATAAATAAACAAACCAATTTTCCCAAAGCCCAAACAATACATAAACTATTTTTAAAACTTGTTCAAAAAATATATGAAGAATATGAATATCAGTTAAACTATACAAACCAAATAGATTTTCAAGACATGATTAATAAAGCTACTAACATAGTAAAAAAAGAAGGTATATATCCTTATAAATATATTATAATCGACGAATACCAAGATTCATCATTAAATAAATGTGAGCTGATAAAAGCTATTCAAGGTAAAACAAATGCCTCTTTAATAGCTGTTGGCGATGACTGGCAATCCATCTACCAATTTACTGGTAGTAACCTTGAAATATTTACAAATTTTAAAAAATATTTTCCCAAAGCCAAAATTATTAAATTAAAACACACCTATCGCAATAGTAAAGAACTGCTAAAAGTCACTAATAAATTTATCATGCAAAACAAAAAGCAGATTAATAAAAAAATGTTATCAACAAAAAGTACTCCCACACCAATTCACATATATTACTATCAAGATAACTTAAATAATGTATGGGATAATATTGCCAATTCCACAAAAACTGATACCTTAATTTTAGGTCGCAATAATAATGATATAAATAAAATTCCATATCTCAATAAAAATATGCGTTATATGACCGTTCATAAATCAAAAGGCCTAGAAGCCCAAGAAGTTATAATCATCAATCTTGAAAACTCAATCACTGGTTTTCCAAGTAAAATAAAAAACAGTGAATATTTAAAATATGTCCTTCCGCAAACAGAAGATAATTATAATGAAGAACGTAGACTTTTTTATGTTGCCTTAACTAGGACCAAGTCTAAAGTAATTTTATTAGTAAATCAAAAAAGTCCCTCAGTTTTTGTTACTGAAATCATTAAACATTCAAAGAAATACATCAAAATCATTGATAATAATGGCAAAACAAGGTATAATAAAAATCACCCATAAAAAATTACCATTTTTTCTAAACAATTTTTCGAACAATTTTTGTTCTAAAACCTACAATATATGATATAATAGGTAAGATTTAAAAAGAAATTTGTACATTGTCAAAACAATGTATATGTCATTATCACGTAAAAATATTACCATTGACATAGCAAGGAGAGTTCTACATGACAAAAAAAGAAGAAGCAGTAAAACTGATAAAAGAAAAATTAAATAACAAAACTTTTTTAACATATAAAGAAATAGCATCCATAACTGGATATCATCCTAAATATATTTTGAAATTAAAAAAGGAAGTTATTAATGGAACTGTTAGCTTTGTGCATGGTAATAAAAATAGAGTACCATCTAATGTTATGAGTGAAGAAGAAAGAAAAAAAATAATTAACTTATATAAAAAGAGCAACGTTAGTATCCGTAAATTTTGTAAATTTTATAATAGTCGAAGCTATTCATGCATCTATAACTTACTAAAAGAAGAAGGTCTACTTAAAACTACCAAATAAAGGTAGTTTTTTTGTCGAGTAATAATCCACATAAACATATAACCTTCCTAATATCTTTTGGTAGGAGGTGCTTATATGTACAAAGGTCTAACTAACGAAGAAGTAATTAAAAGTAGAAAAAAATACGGTAGTAATGAAATTAAAGGTTCAAAAAAAGAAAGCTTTATGCATAAACTAATTGCCACCCTAGGAGATCCGATCATTAAAATCTTAATTATAGCTTTAGTAGTAAAAACTCTATTCTTATTTCAAAACTTTGACTGGTATGAAACAATTGGAATCGTCATCGCTATTTTCCTTGCCTCATTTATATCAACAATATCAGAATATGGAAGTGAAAAAGCCTTTGAACAACTCCAAGCTGATGCCTCAAAAATAAAAATAAAAGTCATGCGTAATAACCAAATTAAAGAAATAAATATTGATGACATAGTCGTTGGCGACATTGTCCTATTAAATCCTGGTGATAAAATACCTGCTGATGGAACCTTAATCAAAGGTAAAATAAGTGTCAATGAATCAAGCCTAAATGGTGAAATGAAGGAAAAAGAAAAAAAAGAAGGTGCTGAAGTATTTCGCTCATCAGTAGTTTATCAAGGACTAGCCACCATGAAAGTTACTAAAGTAGGAGACCGAACTTTTTATGGAAAATTAGCTAAAGAAGTTGGAGAAAAATCACCAACCAGTCCTTTAAAACTAAGACTAGTTAAATTAGCTGAAATAATCAGTAAAATTGGTTATATTGGAGCTATTCTCGTTAGTTTATCATATCTTTTTTCTGTAACAGTTATTGAAAATAACTTTGAACTAGATGCTATTATAAACACGGTCACAAATTTTCCATTAATGTTCGGACATATTCTAAGAGCTTTAACTTTATCAGTAACCATTATAGTAGTGGCCGTTCCTGAAGGACTTCCTTTAATGGTCACCCTTGTATTATCATCTAATATGAAAAGAATGCTTAAAAGTAATGTCCTAGTTAGAAAACTAATGGGCATTGAAACTGCTGGGAATATTAATATGTTATTCACTGATAAAACCGGCACTATTACTAAAGGTAAACTAGACGTTATAGCCATTTCTGATGCCGAAGGTAATATATATAAAAGTAAACAAGAACTAAAACAAAATCCATCTTATTATACTAGAGTAAAACTATCATTAATAGCCAACAATGAAAGTAAATATAGTGATAAAAATATCCCAGTAGGTGGTAATATCACCGATAGGGCTTTATTAAAATTCTTTAAATCATCTAATCTTAAATATAAAATAAAAGATAAAATTCCCTTTAATAGTGAAAACAAATATGCCTTAACTGAAGTAGAATATCAAGAAAAAACAATTAATTTTATTAAAGGTGCACCCGAAGTAATTATAAAAAAATGCACCCACTATTATAAAAATGAACAAAAAAGACTCTTAACTAATAAAATCAAAATATACAATCAAATCAAAAAAGCTACCGATCAAGGCATTCGCGTATTAGCCTTTGGAACCACCACATCTAAAAGAAATATCGAAAGAATAACTTTAATCGGATTAGTTTATATAAAAGATGAAGTAAGACCAGAAGCTATTGAAGGTTTAAAATTAATCAAAAAAGCTCATATAAATACAGTTATGATAACTGGTGATAATATTGATACTGCTAAAGCCATTGGTAAAGAAGTAGGACTTATAACTAGTCCAGCTGATATAATCTTATCTAGTACCCAGTTCAATCAAAAATCCGATGAAGAAATCAAAAAACTTCTTCCAAACTTAAAAATTCTCGCTAGATCATTACCCCAAGATAAAAGTCGCTTAGTTAAAATTGCTCAATCAACAGGTCTCATAGTTGGTATGACCGGTGATGGTGTCAATGATGCTTCCGCCTTAAAAAAAGCAGATGTTGGCTTTGCCATGGGCTCTGGTACTGAAGTAGCTAAAGAAGCTAGCGATATTGTTATATTAGATGATAACCTTCTTTCCATTTCAAATGCTGTTTTGTATGGCCGAACAATATTTAAAAGTATCAGAAAATTTATCATCTTCCAGCTTACCATGAATATATGTGCTGTCAGTATTTCTATAATAGGTCCGTTTATTGGTGTTGATGTACCAGTAACAGTAATTCAAATGCTTTGGATTAATATGGTGATGGATACCTTAGCTGGTATAGCCTTCTCATTTGAGCCACCTTTAAAAGAATATATGGATGAAAAACCTAAAGCCAAAAACGAAAACATAATAAACCGCTATATGAAAGATGAAATTCTTTTCACTGGAGCATACTCCGCTTTAATGTGTGTCTTTTTTCTAAAAGCCCCATTTATTCATGATATTTTTAGGGATAGTACTGATGATAAATATTTAATGACCGCTTTCTTTGGCTTATTTATATTTATGGGTATCTTTAACTCTTTTAATGCTAGAACAAATAGATTAAACTTATTTGCCAATCTTTCTAAAAATAAAGTTTTCTTAGTCACCATCTTATTCATTTTAGTTGTTCAAATATATCTAATTTACTATGGTGGTGACCTCTTTAGAGCCTATGGATTAAATCCAATAGAATTTGAAATTATGTTATTACTTTCTCTAACCGTTGTCCCAGTCGATTGGATAAGAAAAATATATTTAAGGAAACAAGGTGAAATCGGTGGTGTATAATTTGATTTTTTTTAGGTATTTGTTATAATATAAGCGAAAGAAGGGATACTATGAATAAAAAATTATATCCAATGTATATGAAAGGATTAACCGCAATTTTCACGGTAGCTTTATCTAGTACCTTAATAGGTTGTCAAACAACTAAAACTGAAAATACTGAACCACAAACTACTGAAACTCAAAATACAGATTCAACAACTAATGAAATAAATGAATATTTAGAATCACAAATGCAAAAAGATACTCAAGCTGAAGCTGCTATCAGTATAATGTTAGATGGCGCTGAAAGTTTAAAAGAGTCAGCTAGTGAATCAGCTAATAGTGAAGAAGTTCAATCAGAATTAAGTAAAGCTATGGATAATTTTAAAGTATTAAGTGACTTTATATTCAATGGTGGTGAAATTGACGGAGTAACCTTCAGTGAATTAAGCGATGAAGGAAAAGAAAGTGCCAAAAAAGCCTTAAACTCTTTAGATAATACTATAAATGAATTAGTACCAAATTATAAAGAAAGATTTAAAGAATGGTTTACAGATAGTGCTGCCAAAGGACTAGATGCTCTTGACAGTTTAAAAGATAAAGGTAGTGCCATTTGGGATGAGATTCAATCAAAAAGAAAAACAAGATAAATAAATTGTAAAAAGGTAATATGTAAAAAAGTTACCTTTTTTATATTGTACTCGTTGAAAAAATGTGGTATATTTACATAGGTACAATAAAAGCTTAAATTAAGAGAGGGCAAGGTAAGATTTATGATAAACTTTATTATTTGTGACGATGTAAAACAATACCGTGAAATGGTTGAAAGAGTAATAGACACCTATATGATGAAAAACAAATTAGAATATAAAACCCATATATTTCATGATTATGATAGCAAATTCATGGAAATAGTAGAATCAAAACTATCATTTAAAATATATATACTAGACATTGAAGCCCCTACTAGATCAGGAATTGACATTGCTAGAATTATTAGAGCAAGAGATGTTGATAGTGTCTTAATATTCTTAACAGGCCACCAAGAATTAGGCAATGTTGTTATAAAAAATGATTTTTTATTCCTATCATACATTAATAAATTTGATAACTGTGAACAAAGATTAAGCAATTCAATTGATAAAGCACTACAAATATTTAAAGTAAAAAGTGTTATCAGATTCAAAGATAATGGCATTGTCTATACAATTCCTCAAGATGACATTTTATATATTACTAGAGATAGTGTTGATCGAAAATGTATAATTGTGACAGATTATAATGAATTTAAAGTTGGTAAAGCATTAAGTGAATTAGAAAAAATGGTAAATAATAATTTTATTAAAACTCATAGAGCATGCTTAATGAACCGTAAACGCGTTCTTAGTTTTAGCAAATCGCAAAAACAAGTAATGTTTGATAATGGCATGACTTCTGATTTAGTATCTACTAGATTTGATAAGGAGTTGATATAAAATGACAGAAATAAGCTTGGCGAATATATTAATAAATTTTCTTTCAAATATTTTAATAGATACATTTAGTGTAGTATGTTGGAATTTTTGTATACAAACTCAATTTAAAATAAATATACGTAAAAATATACTTTTAACAATAGGAATTTCTGTTTTCATTACTTTTTTTATTTTCGTTTTTCCAAATCCATTAAGATTATTAATAGTATTTCTAGCTTTGATAATGATTTGCTATATGTTTTTTACAAAAAATTTAAAACAAAGTATACTTCTAGTTATATGCTCACAGCTAGCTGTATGGATAGCTGAAAATAGCTTTATGATTTTTGCATTATTATTTAAACTTAAAAATATTGAAACTATTACATCAATACCAAGTATGTATCTGTTATTAAACGTGTATATTACTTTAATTTCTTTTATAATGTTAAAGTTAAAGCTACCACAAAAGTTATATAAAATTTTAGTTGATACCACAAAATCAGTTAAGGATAACGAAACATTAATATTTTCTTTTATGATAATTGCTATTATAGTAATTTCAATGATTGAAAATTATATGTATTTACCATCATCAGTTATTATAATTACAAATGTTACAATGGGAATCATATTTATTTCTATTATAATTGCTTCCAGTAAAATAAAAGCAAATTATAATGAAATAAATAAAAAATATGAAACGAGTATTTCTAGTTTAAAAGAATATGAAGTCATGATCGATAAATTTAGAGTATATACTCATGAAAATAAAAATGAATTTTATACAATCAGAAATATGTTAAAAAATGACGATGATAGAAATGAAGTTATAAAATACATAGATACATTAATTGATAATAAGATACAAGATAATGAAAAAATTATGAAAAAAACTGCTAAAATTCCATCTGGTGGTTTAAGAGCTACAATATACTCTAAACTATGTTTGATGGATAAATTAAAAATTAAATACAAGCTAAATATTTCCAGAGATGTTAGGACCACCGATTTGATTAATTTGGATGAAGATTTAGTTTTAAAAATATGTAAAATATTAGGTGTATTTTTAGATAATGCAATTGAAGCTGTGAAAGGACTTAAGAAAAAAGAAATTTCTGTGGAAATATATATTATAGGCAATGATTTATGTATAGATATTACTAATAATTTTAAAGGAAACTTGGATCTTAATAAAATAAGTGATGCTAAATATACAACAAAAGGTGAAGGGCATGGTTATGGACTTACGTTAGTGAATCAAATTATAAATGATGAATCTGGTAAATTAGTAAACGAAAAAAGTATCAATCGTGATACTTTCACTCAAATTTTAAAAATAAAAATGTAGATTGGACTTTCTACATTTTTATTTAATTAAACTTTTTGGACATTCAGGTTCATCGAACCACATAAGGCCACAAGCAACACTACTTGCATTCGCAAATAGGCCTCCGATTGAAGATAATAATGATGCAATAAAACTCATTAACATACTCCTTTCTTTAATCTATGTTTAAATTATAAAAATTTAAACCTGTAATTAAGGCTGATAACTTTTGTAGTTATCATAAGACTCACCGCAGATTTTGTATGTCGTTGGAGCCGTTAAAACACACTGTATGAGTAATGCTAAAATAAATGCATTTGATAAAAAAGTATTATCTATAATTATTGCACAAATAACAAATATAATAGCCATAATTGTTGAAATAATTTTATAAATCATTCTTCTTTTTGGATTTACAATTGGTTTTTTTGCTGTATCAGCCGGACTATTTTTACACATCAACATAATACCAATTATTCCCAAAATAACTTTAATATTAATTGGAATTAAGGTATAAACACATAAATAAGTTGATATTATAAATACAGTTGTTGAAGCAAGTAAACAAATCCAACTTTTAGGTGCATGCATTCCAAACGATGGAAGCCTTATAAAATTATATATTATTGTAAAGATTAATAATTCTTTAAATATTCCCAAGAATATGGCAATTCCAAATATAATAATTGACTTTGAAATTAATAAATATAATCCTAATAATCCATACTTAAGTTCAGCTAACTTAACATCATCATACTCAGGATAATATTTTTTAATAACATTCATTGAATTATTAATAAAAGCCTCTTTCATAAGAATTGTACTACCTCTCTTTACAATAACAATAATAACGCAAATTTTGACAAAAAATAAACAAAATGCTTAAACGACACAAAATATTGTCAGTTCGAAACAAAAGTATTCTACTAGTGACACTTGTTAGCATTCAGTCAAAATAAATATTCATTCAGACAAAGTTAAACACAGACACCCTTTCTACGTGTAAAATAGAACTCGTCGATGTAGTACTTGTGCACATTATATAAGTAGTAATTGCAGTAAAAATTTTGTCGGAAAAAGCAAGACAGTTTTAATTGAAAAATCCATGAGATTAAATTATACTGTTATTGTAAGAGATTTACTAGAAGGGAGATGTAAATGTGAAAGGCAAAGTAAAATGGTTCAACAACGAAAAAGGTTTTGGCTTCATAGAATACAACGATAAAGAAGATATATTCGTCCACTATTCAGCCATTCTTACTCCTGGCTATAAGACTTTAGTTGAAGGCCAATATGTTGAATTCGATTTAGTCAGAACAGACAAAGGCTTGCAAGCAAAAAATGTTGTTGAAATAAAAACTGCATTAGTGTAGTTTTTTTTCTTGCAAAAAACACATAATTTCACACATGATATCATATAAATTATACATATTTTATGGTATAATGTAGTTGGAAGGTGATGATATGAAATATATAATTCGTGGCAAAAAAGTCAAAGTCACAAATGACCTCAAAGAACATACAGAAAAGAAGCTATCAAAGCTCGATAAATACTTTAATGAGGGAGAAGATTTTACAGCAACCGTTGCTATTAGATCGGTTGAACCAAATTACAAGGTAGAAGTAACAATCCCTGTTAAAAAAGTTATCCTAAGAGCTGAAGAAAGTCATAAAGATCCTTTCGCTGCTATTGATCTAATCATCGACAAACTTGAAAGACAAATCCGTAAAAATAAAACAAGAATGAGTAAAAAAGTAATTAAGGATAAATTTTCCGGTTTTGTTACTGATTACAAAATTGAAAAAACAGAAGATGATAAAAGTAAAATTGTTAAACGTAAAGAAGTTGAACTTAAACCTATGAGTGAAGAAGAAGCTATTTTACAAATGAACTTAATAGATCATACATTCTTTATTTTCAGAAATTCTAAAACTGGAGATATTGAAGTTATCTACAAACGTGAAGATGGCAACTATGGTTTAATTAAAGAGAAATAATCGCTAAGTGCGATTTTTCTAATGTATTATCACCAAAACAAGAATAAAACAGGGTACAAAATTCAATTTATTTTGACTTTTTACCTTGTTTTTCTATGAATTTCACTTATTTTTTGGTAAAATACTATATAGACGAAAGGATGGACAGTATGAAATTTCTAAAAAAAGTATTTGATCATGAATATAAAGAATTAGAAAAATTCAAAAAAATAGCCGATGAAATTGATAGTTTAGATGCTGAAATGTCTGAACTAACGGATAAAGAATTAAAAGCTAAAACAACCGAATTTAAAGAAAGATTAAAAAATGGCGAAACATTAGAAGATATTAAAGTAGAAGCATTCGCTGTCGCAAGAGAAGCCGCTTACCGTGTTATTGGTGAAAAACCATATTATGTACAATTGTTAGGCGGACTTGCTATTCATTATGGTAATATAGCCGAAATGAAAACAGGTGAAGGAAAAACTTTGACATCTATCTTACCGGCATACCTAAATGCCCTAACAGGCGAAGGTGTTCATATCATCACTGTCAACGAATACTTGGCTGGTCGTGATGCTGTTTGGATGGGTAAAATTTATGAGTTTTTAGGTTTAACTGTAGGCATTAACTATAGAGAATATAACCAACAACAAAAAAGAGAAGCATATAACTGTGACATTATGTATTCAACCAATAATGAAATTGGTTTTGACTACTTAAGAGATAATATGGTAGTACGTGCCGAAGATAGAGTACAAAGACCATTAAATTTTGTTATCATCGACGAAGTTGATTCAGTTTTAATTGATGAGGCTAGAACACCATTAATTATTTCTGGTGGAAAAATGCAATCAGCTAACTTATATCAACAAGCCGATAAGTTTGTTAAAACATTAAAAGAAAATGAAGGATACATATATGACGAAAAAACCAAAGCTACATCATTAGATGAGGAAGGTATTAAAAAAGCGGAAAAATATTTTGGTGTTAAAAACTTATATGATATTGAACACGCCACTTTGGTACATTTTATTAATCAAGCATTACATGCTAACTATAGTATGAAAAAAGACTTTGATTATGTTATCCAAGATGGTAAAATTGTCATTGTTGACCAATTTACTGGTCGTTTAATGCCAGGTAGAGCCTTTTCTGAAGGATTGCATCAAGCTATTGAAGCTAAAGAGGGAGTGCAAATTAACGAAGAAACTAAAACTTTAGCAACCATCACATTCCAAAATTTATTCAGAATGTATAAAAAAATTGCTGGTATGACTGGTACAGCTAAGACTGAAGAAGAAGAATTTAGAGAAATTTATAACATGTATGTTATTCAAATACCTACAAATAAACCAATTATTCGTGAGGACTATAGTGATTTAATCTTCGCTACTGCTGAAGGTAAATATAAAGCTATTGTTCACGAAATCAAAGAAAGACATGCCAAAGGGCAGCCTGTTCTAGTTGGTACTGTTGCTGTTGAAAACAGTGAAAAATTAAGTAATATGTTAAAAAAAGAGCACATTCCACACGAAGTACTAAATGCAAAAAATAATGCCCGTGAAGCAGAAATAATTGCAAAAGCCGGGGAAAAAGGGGCTGTTACTATTGCCACCAACATGGCCGGCCGTGGTACAGATATTAAATTAGGCAAAGGTGTAAAAGAATTGGGAGGATTATGCGTTTTAGGCACAGAAAGACATGAATCAAGACGTATTGATAACCAATTAAGAGGTCGTTCTGGACGTCAAGGAGATCCAGGAATGACTCAATTCTGTGTATCATTTGAAGATGACTTGATGGTTCGATTTGGTACCGATAGAGCTAAAAATCTACTTCAAAGAGTTGGTTTTGACGGAGAACTTTCTATTAGAAGTAAAGCTCTATCAAGATCAATTGAATCTGCCCAAAAACGTGTTGAAGGTAATAACTACGACACACGTAAACATTTACTAGAGTATGATGATGTTATCAATAATCAACGTATGATTATCTATGGTAGACGTAATCAAATCTTAGATAGTGATTCTATTCATAGTATAACTTTACAGCATTTCAAAAACCATATTAAAAACATTGTTAATAGCCATCTAATAGATAGTAATAAATTAACAGGTTTAGATGTTAGTGAAATCTTAGAAACAGTTAATGAAAACTTATTAAAAGATGATTTATCAATTGATGAATTAGACCAATTAGATCCAGAAAGTTTAATTGAAACAATCTATGAACATATTGTTGAAGAATATGAAAATAAAATTGCTGAATTTCCAGATGAATTAAAAAATGAATTTGAAAAAGCAATTTCGTTAAGAGTAATAGATACACATTGGATGGAACACATCAATTCTATGAGCCTATTACGTGAAGGAATTTACTTAAGGCAATATGCTCAAGAAAATCCACTTCAAGCATATACTGCTGAAGGATATGAAATGTTTGATAACTTATTAGCAACTATTGATATGGATATTAGTAGATATTTATTAAATGCAGAAATTAGACAAAATACTGAAAGAGAGCAAGTTATCAAAGGTACACCAAATGAAGATAAAAGTAAAAATAAAAAGCAAACACCAAAGAGAGTTAAAAAGGTAGGACGTAATGAACCGTGTCCATGTGGT
>CALVXV010000007.1 GCA_944371685.1 uncultured Bacilli bacterium
TTCCATAAACTATCACCAGCTTTAACAGTATAAGTATTGTCTTTAGAATTATTACTTGAATCATTAGTGACTTTTAGTATTTGTCCAACTGTTAAATTATCACTGGTTAGATTATTTAAACTTTTAAGTTCATCCACGGTAAGCCCATACATGTTTGCAATCTTCCACAAACTATCGCCATTTTTTACAGTATATGTTCCATTTTCATTAGAACTACTAGGTACTTCTAATATTTGACCAACAGTTAAATTATTATTTGTTAAGCCATTTAAGCTCTTAAGTTCATCTACTGTAATTCCATATTTATTAGCTATTTTCCATAAACTATCACCATTTTGCACTACATAATAATTTCCACTTTCTGGTAAACTTGGTATTGTTTCTCCATTATAAGTTGCTATTACTGCATCCACAACTGCATCAACATATTTTTTATAATTATTTTGAATTTTAGCTAAATCTTCAGGATTATCAATAAAACCATATTCTACAATAACTGGATGTGTATTTTTACCAGTATTTCTATGAATAAAATAATAATCTTTAGATGTATCACTAGGTAAACGTCTTTGATAATATTTGCGCATTTTTTGACCAGCATTGCCTAAAGCAGTTAAAATATTTGAAGCTAGTGTACTATCATCTCTAAGGGCATAGATAACTTCTGCACCTTCCGCACCTTGTGTAGCTGAGCCAGCTGCATTAATATGATTAGAAATAATTACTACATTAGGATTATCACCATAAGCTGCCAAAATCCTATTTACTCTTTCAGTTGGCGATACTGTTTCATCGGCCGAACGCACTATGGTCACAGGAATTCCTTTCTTTTGAAATTCATCATACATGTACTGAGCAATTTTTAAAGTTAAGTCCTTTTCTTTAACACCAGAGCTACTTACAGCACCACTATCAGTCCCTCCGTGACCAGCATCTACAACGACCTGTAAATTATTCACATAACCACCTCTACATTAAAATATGTAAAAGTAGGCTTTTAGTTACAAAAAAACTTACAACTACAACTAATACTAAAACAAAATACCAAAATAAATTTTAACATTAAATGCTATAACGAAATAAAATAATTTCATCTCGAGCTCTTTTCAATTTAATAAAATATTAAAAACATTAAAAGAATAAACCTCTAACGTTTTTTAGTTATACAATCTAATTACCAAAAGAAAATACATTGCACAAAATATTTTACTATAAACACCCAACTTTTCTAATTTTCTCAAAAATTGTCATAAATCATCAAAATTATATAACAATTAAAAAAAGATGATTTAAAAAATTAATAAAAAGCAAAAGTTTAAAATGGATAAACTAAATGTATTATTTATATTTAACTACTATCATTTTTTAATACCATTTTTTCCTAATACTAACACCGTCTTTATTACGAAGCATAACCACATCTACTTGCACCGGACATAAATGATTAAATGGATGTAATATCTTTGGTGCACATTTTTGAATTTTAGTTACCCCACCAGTAATTAAAATATAATTATTATCTAACTTCCTAAGCCCTCTGACATTCTTCGGAAAAAAAGTCTTTTTAGGACTAATTAATCCCCTTTTAAAATTACCAAAACCAAATGGAATACATCCATCATGTGTATGGCCACATAAAATTAAATCATAATCCTTAAACAAACTTACACATTTATCATCATTACTAAACTCTGGCGAATGAACTAAAGCAAGTGTCGGTAAATCAGCTCTAACATTTTTATATAATCTTTCCCTTTTTTTTAAATCTTCATAAAATTCTTCAAAATCATATTTTTTCGCATGATAATATTTTTTGGTTTCTGTATATCCCATTAGCCAAACATTATCATCACAATATATATCATTATCAAGTAAAGTAACTCCATCAATACCTTTAATAACCTGACTAATTCCGTCTATATTACTCTCCTTTGTCTTTTTTTGAATATAATCATGATTACCCAAAATAACAAATGTCGGTGCCACTTTAGCCGTCAAAGAAAGTAAATCATTAACCTTATAAAGTAAATCCGCATTTCCTATATCATCAACATTATCAATCAAATCACCAACAAACAAATAATAATCTGCCTTCTCCTTAATAATCCGTTCTTTCAATAAATCTAATTTTTTTAAACTAACCATATCACTAATATGCACATCACCAATAACCATAAACTTCAAATCACGAGTAACCTTCTCATTATATAAATCAACATATCTAGTTTGTACATAATTATCAACAAATAACCTCATAAGTCACCCCTCTATTAAAGTTTATTAATATCGACTCTTTTATTTTCTAAATCTTTATCAACCAAAATCTCATGAATTTTCTCTTCTGAAGTATCCAAAAAGACTTCCTCTATTCTATCAACTCTACATCTTTCAGCTTTTATAATAGCCCCTAATTTAGCTGCCGCCTCTTTAACTTCATCATTAACTATTACATAATTATATTTAGAAAGTTCATTAATCTCCCTATAAGCTGTCTCAAACCTTTCCATTACCTTTTCTTCACTCTCAGTATTTCTATCAACTAGCCTTCTTTTAAGTTCTTTCATACTAGGTGGCAATAAAAACACAAATAAAGCTTGTGGTAACTTCTTCTTAATCTGTAAAGCTCCTTGAATTTCAATAACTAAAATTACATCTTCACCTTTATCTAAATGTTCTTGGACACTTCCTCTTGGCGTTCCATAATAATTTCCAGCAAACTTCGCATATTCAAGCATCTTATCTTCTTTAATATTTTTCTCAAATTCTTCAGCACTTACAAAATAATAAGACACCCCATCAACTTCACCTTTTCGAGGCTTCCTACTAGTCATCGAAATTGACTCCCAAATATTAGTATTTTCTTTTTTTAACTCATCACATATAGTATTTTTCCCACTGCCGCTAGGTCCAGATAATACAATAAGCAAGCCTTGCTTTTTAGTCTTAATCATATAATCCTCCTTTATAGAAAAAGACTGCGCACAGTCTAAATCATTAATTCAATCCAAGTAATTTTTTTAATTTATCTGGATGCTCAATCAACTCTTTCGCATCAGGCACTAAAATAGGCATAATTTTCTTAAGTTCATCGCCATTAACCACATCCATATATTCATCATCACCATCAAAATAACTTTTAACAACTTGATATTCATCAATAAAATCATCTTCATTTTGATTAACTCTAATCATAAAACTATATTTACTTCCATCAATAACTTTCTCAGCAATCACAAACCATTTATCATCATCATTAAATTGAACAACTGTATATAATCCACTTTCCATAATATTTCCCCTTTTATCTTATTTTCGTAACTGTGTTAACCACATCATCTAAACCAATAAATCCAGACGGCTCTGCTATACTATTACCAAATAAAAGTGCATTATTTGGATCCTTAGCTAACTCTGCCATAAATGAAGGATCATTTAACTGCTCTGGTGTAAGTCCCATATAACTATTAGTAGCCGTATTAAATACATCCAAAGGATTATTACTAAACCACTCATTAGAAACAACCCCATTCATATTATTTGCCGCATCATATGCATTAGTAAACACCGTTTGTCCTTCACCAATACTACTATAATCTAAAGACGATGATGTATTTGCCATAGTATCATGTACCGTACTTACAACATTATTAACTGTATTTGTATTCTCAGCATTTAACAAATGATTAATACCATCCATAATTTGTGGTCCAAACGCAATAGAAACACCAACACCAACAACCGCAATCACACCGGCAATTACTGCCGCCTTTTGCCATTTTTTCAAACCTTTCCATTTTTCAATCAATGAAAAATTTTTCTTTCTCTGTATTTTTCGGCCTTTTTCTACTGGCTCAACCTCTTTTTCCAAATCATTAAGTTCAGGAATATCTCCCATCTTATCTAAACCAGACATATCTTTTGAATAATCCATATAATCTTCCGGATTAGGTAACACATCTAAACCAGAATTATCTTTAACCTCATCATCTAAAGACCTCTTAATAATCTCTAAATTTTCCTTTTTTTCATCTAAAGAATTATGATATTCAATCATGTCGACATCACCAAGAATTTCAACATCTCCATCCTTAGTAACTTTAATTTTATTATCAATACCACTTATATTATTTACTCCAAAATTCAAATCATTAATAAGTCTGACTTTTTTAATATTCTCATTTAATAATTTTGTCTCAAGTAAAGCAAAATTATTATTTAAAAAATCACTAGTAAAATTACCAACCACATAAAGATAACCATCTTTAACAAATATCACATAAGGTGAATCAAGCTGATCAGCCTTAAAATGTTTACCACCAACATATGGATTATAACTAGAAACACTATCTAAATTATTAGTATCTTCCTTAAAATGCTTGCCCCCACCATTATAATTAGACTTTATATTATTTCCATCTAAATCTTTTTTAAAACGTAAACCCCTAACATCACTCTGATTTTTAGCTTTATTTTTTTGAGGGCTAGAATCAATATCCATATTTAAAAGCTTTTCTTTATTCGTTTTATACGCACTCTCATAATCAGTTGTTCCAAAGTCATATCCACCAATAGATACACCATTATAATGAGCAAGCTCTAATTCCAATAAACGCCTTTGTTGTTTATAAGCTAAATCATAATTAACATCATTAAAAGATAGCAAAATGTCATCAAAATAACTACCACCATTCAAAGTAAAATTAATTGGCTCATGATTCTTATATTTTTTATCCAAAGCATCTATTTTTTTCAAAATATCTACTTCACCACTAAGTTTCTTTTCAGCTGTCTCAAATAAAATAATTTTTTTATGCAAAAAACTATCATCAGGACTACTCTTTTCCCTTCTTTTTAAATCATCTAAATTATTACGCATTCTCTGTAACTGAGTTATTTTAGTATCCAAATTCATAAGAATCCCCCACTTTAATTGAAACATATTCTATATTATTTTCATTTTTATGTCAACTTTATAGTATCTAATTCAATTATAGCATAATCAATAAATAAAATTATATTTTTTAAAACCTACTTTACATTAAATTAATTTTAAATATCACTTCACTTTTACTCCTAATAATCCAACCAACTCAAAACATTGCCAACTATTTACAATAATTCCCTTAACACTATATAAATCAAACATAATCCCCGTAATATTTGAACTTGAAAAATCAACACCATTTAATGAAGATTTAAAAAACTCCGCATTAGTAAAATCAACCTCATCAAATTCCATATTTTTAACCTTCACATCAATAAAAGCACTCTCCGATAAATCACTATCCTTAATATTTACATCGGTCATATTAGCTCCAGACACATTAAAATATTTCCCACTAACTGAAATAAACTCCGTATTTTTAATAAAACTACCCATAAAACTAGTACCAGTAAGTTTACAATGTTTAAAAACCGTATCTTTAATTAATCTCTCATCTATTTTTTTGTTTGACAAATCACAATTATCCAATATAACATTAATAAAATCTACACCATCAAACTCAATACTATCAAAATTAACATCTTTAAAAATACAATCTTTAAACGTTACATTCTTAAGACAAACAAAACCCTGCTCACCTTCAAATTTCTTATTACTAACCGTTTCCTCAGATAAATCTTCATTCAAAAAGCCCTCATAAGTCTTAATCACTTTACCCATAAATCCACCTTATAAAAAATTATATTAAAAAACCTTGAAAACAAGGTATAATAACTTAATGGCGTCCTTGGGCAGATTCGAACTGCCGACCTACCGCTTAGGAGGCGGTTGCTCTATCCTGCTGAGCTACAAGGACAACAACACCATTATAACAAAAAAAAAGACTTTTATAAAGTCCTAAATTTTCATAATACTAATTGCAAATAATAAAAATAAATTATATGCATATTTAAGTTTAAATCTAAATTTCAAAGCAAACTCATTAGCTGCCACACATTTATCAACCATACTAACGATCCAACTTTCCGCATATTTCGGAACCGATAAATTAATCGGAAACATATGTGACCTAATCATATCTTCCTCTTTAGCCGATAAATCAAATTGTGATTTTGCCATCGAAACAGCTAACTTAGGATGCGTAAATACTGAAGCTATCCGCTCCTTTTGTGTTCTATCTGCAGGACTCAAAAAAAAGTCATGAAGTAAACCACCAACCGCTGTTTGCTCATAGTCTAAATGTAAAACTTTCGCAATTTTATAAGAATAATAAGATACTTTTAAAGAATGATCAAATCTACTTATTCCATGATGTTCTATTTCTTTAATTTTTAAAAACTCTTTGTTATCTAAAATATTGTTAACTATACTCATATATTGTAAGTCTTTTTTATGACTACTCATTATATTTCACCTCAAAGTTACTTAAGCATTATACCATATTTATAAATAAATTACAAATTGGCAAATTTTAGGCAGTTTCCTCAGTATTCCCTTCAATTTTAACATCCTCAGAAGGTGGTGTGATTTGAATAAAAGTATTTCCATCATTAACTTTTATCTCCTCACCATCCATATTCTTGTAAACTGTCTGACTACTCCTACTTGCTTTAGACCAAGTAATCGGAATCGCATATCCGTCAGTTATATAATAACCATCACCAGAACCAACATCTTCAAGTTCCAATCTACCATAAGAATCATAAGTATGTGAAGCAATTGGAGTAATAATAATATTTTTATATGTATATTGCTCGCCAGTCACCGCATCTACATGAGGAGTATCTGACATATAACGTTTATACACTTTATTTTCACTATCATATTCATAACTACTACTTGTATAATATGAATATTTCATAAATACTGTATCGGCTTTTACCGCATCTTCTCTTTTACTTAAATCAATTTCATCGACACTATAATTTAGAAGCAAATCTTTATTAGTATCACGGTCATAACCTTTTTCTTTCGCATATTCTTTAATCTTTTCCATACTTGTAAACACCGTATGTTCAGTCGCTTTTTTCAAAGACTTATCTCGCCAAAAGACATCAGATGCTGTAAGCCCATTAATATTATCAACATCAAGTGAACTAATATCACTTTTTGCTTTATCACTCCAACCATAATGAACATAAATTGCATCATTTTCAAGTGCATAATCCAAATAATATGGACGTGCACTTCTCACAGAACCAATTTTCGCCGTATCTTTATCTTTAAAAATAGCCATTAAACGTGTAATTCCACCCTCAGCTAAAATTTCATAAGTAATATACGCATCCTGAAGTCCTGCATGAGGCCATGCTACATGATTATTATTAATCATAACAGCAATAGGCCTTGTTTTAGAATCTTCATCCACAATTTTTAATTTTTTCTCTACTTTCACCTTATCAGATACAAAATCATGAACAGCTTCTTTATTGTACCAATAATAAATGCCAAATCCTACAAGTACTAAAATAACAAACAAACCAAACCATATTTTTTTCTTACTTTTTTTTCGTCTTTTGGCCATCAAAATTCCTCCTACCTTGTATTACCATTATATCAAATAGTCATAATAACCAAACTCAAAAACACATTCCTCAATGTAAATATATGTCTATTAAAGGAAAATAATTATTTAGTTACTATCCAAGCATTAGGAATCGCCCTAGTAGTCTTTTTTCCACTACCATTTACTGGCTGATTAGTAAGCTTACCATCAATAACAAGACCACATGAAGTACCACCATCTAAATTAGCCGCATTATAAGCTCCATAATTCATCATTATCTCAGTAAGTTCTACCATACCAACCCCATCAATTCCATGGACATAATCACGTCCATCCATAACTAAAAATAATACAATACCATCTTTTCTTTGACCAATAGCCGTTCTAGGAGCTGTTCCCCAGCCACCATTACCTTTAATAAATGAAGGCTCACCATTTACAATCAAAAATGGACCAAACTCAACGGCATCACGAACCCCTTTATCCAAAGCTTCTTCCGCTGTCATCTTACCCATAATTAACTTATTATCATTAGTAAAGCCAATAATTCCTCCACCAACATTTGACTTAGATAAATTACTAACTAATTTTCCATTTTGAATAACTGCCCCATGTGGTTTTCCGCCATTACCAACATAACCAGGATCATAAAAGCCACTCGCATTTATTGCCACTAAAGCATTATTCTTCTCAGCAATCGTTGTAAGCATCTCACCGCGACTATTCATATTACTAGCCGTTGCTACTTTAACTTTAGATGGATCATAAATTGCAATTAAATATCCACGCATCCCATCACCATCAATATTAATAAGCTTATAACTAGCTCCTTCATCATGCGTCAAAATCTCTTTTTCATATTTATTTTTATACATAACCTTTGAATTACTATAATCAACAAAACTAATCGCATTCAAATCAGTTGCCTCATCAGACTCTTTTACATAATTATCCTGCATAACTTGATTTATCGTCTCATCATCATAAAACCAAGTAGCCAAATACTTATGACTCATCGTTGTCATCGCCGTTGTAATAAGCCAATTTCGAAAATTAGGATATGGTCCATAAAGCAAAAATGCCAACCCAGAACCTAATATTAAAGCTAAACAAATAAATATTACCAAAATAATCTGCCATGCTTTCATTTTTTTCTTTTTAGGCTTTTCACTAATTTTTTCTATAGTCACCTCAGAAATTTCATCCACCTCATCAGTATCACCATTTTGATTAGCTTCTTCAAACTTATTTAATAATCTATCAATATCTACATCATCTTTGTCAGGAAAAACATCATTTAAAGATGGATCTTTAACAAAATCATCTTCATTATTCTTAATATTTTGTGCTTCTTTTCTTTTCTTCTCTAATTCAATATCTTCTTCATCTTCAAATAATACTTCTATTTTATCATCTTTCATCACATTCACCTATTCTTCCCCAAAATATTCTCCATCTTTATCATAATCTATATAATCACTATAAGGTCCATATAAAGCTTTATTAACTGTCGCATATTGATTCCCATGTTCAGCATTATACTCCTCATAATTACTAACCATCTCATTATACATATTAACATCACTTATATAATAGTTATTAGCTGCCTCATAATTAGCTTTAAATGTCGTACACTTAGAATTAACATTCACATCACCATACTCAATCTTACAATCCTCTTTAAGTATAGAAGCCATATCTTCAACCTTCATAATTTGTGCTTTATAATTTTCCATAAAAGTATTCCAAGCATCCGCATTATTTCTAAGTGTCTCTAAATATAAATTTTCCTTATATTCATAAAGTTGATTTCTTAAACTAGAAAATTTATCAACTTCTTCATTAAATTTTGGATAAGCCTCTAATATTTCATCCATTTTTTTCTTAGTAACTGCCGTATCTTCTTTCAAACCATCAATCCATATCCAAGCGCCAATAAATATAACAGCAATAATTATAATAACAATTCCAATTATCATTAAAGACTTCTTCATATAAGCGCACCCTCTTATCTTATACAATAATATCAAAATATAAAAAAAATGTAAAGTTATGTCGAGCAAAAATTATCCATCATATAATCCATTTTATCAATAAACCTTATATTTAAATGTCTCATAACAAAACAAAAAAATAGAAAAACTAGCATACACTCGCACGCTAGATTATACATCTTTATTCAATAATAAATGGATTTGACTGTGAACCATCTCCACCTATAATTTGAACTTCAGAAGATAATGTAACTGTAGGGCGAACCGCACTAAGCATAGCATCTGTCCAATTACCATAGATGCCACCAATACTGTCGACATAAAACACGGTGTCAGAACCACCAAAAGAAGGCGACAATAACCACCAATAATCATCAATATACATCCAATTACTATTTATACATGTTTTAGTATTATCACTATTTGAACTTAATGTTCCACACTGATTTTTATTTGAATTAGCTCTTATATATTCACTTACGGTTGGTAAAGCTATTTTAACTTTTGATGTAACAGATTTTTCATCATTTATTTGATCTATCATATCATTATTATGATTTGTTACTACACCTACATTATATATTGCTTCCACTATCTGACTTTGAGCTACATTAGTTAAACTATTATAATAATTTCCATTCAAATATGTATTTAAACTTGCCGGACGATTCCAATTATTACTTCTACTTGTATCCCAATAGCTATCAGTGATTATTGCATCCCTCATTATTTTTATAGTTCCATCTGAATTTATGGATATAATTCGCCAGCCAGCTATCTCATTATTAAAAGTTACATAATTATTTGGATTTGCTCCTTTATATGTATATTTTCCATCTTCATATTCATCGGCGTATAGTCCATCTCCTGATGAAACTATATCAATATTATCTAAAATGGCATCTCCTCCAGTTTTTGGTGGAAAACATACATTATAAAGTTCATCGATTGCTCCTTGAACATCAGTTGAAGAAAGTCCACTTGCACTATTATCATAAGTTGTTTGACTTGATGGAAAATAGGTCAAAGCTATTACACTCACACCTCCACACACCACTATACCTATTACAAATCCTATTAAATATCGCTTCCCAAATTTCTTTATCTTCTCTCTCATAAATACCTCTCTTTTTTACCTATAGTTAATTTTTAACAACTATTATCTAAAAATATTATACATTATACTTCGCAATAATCTTTTTTCATAAATTTTCATGGCAAAATGAACATAGGTGATGTATATGGAATATAGATTCAAAGAAATTAGAGGGCTATTTGATTTAAAACAAAGGGAAATAGCCGAAAAAACCAATATTAGTAGAGGCGCTTACGCAAATATAGAAGCTAAAACTGCCAATGCCAAATTAAAATATCTACTAACTTACTGCAATACTTTCAACTTAAATATGGATTATGTTTGCAATTTAACAAACGATAATTCTTCTTTCAATAAAATAAATACCATTGATAAAAAACTTATGGCCGAAAGATTAACCATTTTAGAAAAAGAAAATAAAAAACAAGCTAAAGACATAGCTAAAGAACTTGGTATTTTAAAAAGTACCTATTCTGGATATAAAAATCCCAAACAACCAAACTTAATGCAGACACTCATGTTAAAAAAACTAGCCTCAAAATATCACTATTCAATGGATTGGCTCATTGGCCGAAGTAATAAAAAATACATAGAAAAAAACAAGTAATTTTCAAATAGATTACTTGTTTTCATTTTCCTTATCCATACTTTCTAAAATATCCTTAAGTTCCATAGCCACATTTTTAGGAAGTATACTAGATAATTCCTCCACACTTTGTTTTCGCATATTCTCAGTTGTCTTATACTTCTTTAAAAGTTCATGTTTTCTTTGTTTACCAATACCAGGTATATCATCCAATATTAAAGCATAAAGTCCTTTACTTCTAATTTGTTTATGATAATTAATCGTAAAATTGTGAACCTCATCCTGCATTCTTTCTAAATAATGAAATAAATTACTTCTCTTTTCAATTGGAATCTCTCCGTCAAATGTCACTAATGCATTAGTCGCGTGCTTATCATCTTTCTTTAAACCAACCAAATTAATATTCATCCCTAAACTATCAAGCACTTCTTTAGCTACATTCATCTGACCTATACCACCATCGACAATAATTAAATCAGGTTTTACTAAATTATCTTTTAAAACCCTAAAATATCTTCTATAAATAACCTCTCTCATCATACCATAATCATCATTCTTATCAACAGATATTTTAAATTTACGATATTCATTCTTAACTGGAGAGCCATCAATAAATACTACCATACCTGACACATTATAAGTTCCAAACAAATGCGCATTATCAAAAAGTTCAATCCTATCAAGCTTCTCTAATCCCAGTACCTCTTTAAGTTCTTCATTAGCTTTAACCGTCTTTTCTTCATTTTTAATCACTAGTTCATATTCATCCTCAAGTTGCTTCTTCGCATTATCGCATGCCATATCAACAAGTTTCTTTTTAACACCCTTCTCAGGAATTTTAACTTTAACTTTTAAATAATCTGAAAGTAAATCACCATCCGCAATACTAGATACCAAAACCTCTTTAGGAATTAAAGCCTTATCATAAAATTTAGCTATATATCTAGTTAATTCTTCACCCTCATCATCAATAAGTGGAATAATCTGGTGATGGTGTCCAGCTATTTTACTACCTCTAACAAAAAACACAAACACACTTAAATAATTGCCATCACTATAATAGCCAAAGATATCTCTATCAATATCATCATGCACTTCGATTTTCTGTTTAACCAAAATAACTTTGATATCATCAAGTAACTTCTTAAGTTCCAAAGCCTTTTCAAAATGTAAAGACTCACTTTCTTTTTCAATTTCTTTTTTTATCTTATCAGTAACAATTTCATCATCACCTTTTAAAAACTTAATAATATCCTTTTCCATCTCGTCAATCTTCTCTTGTGCGACATTATTTGTACAATACCCTAAACACTGACCTATATGAAAATATAAGCAAGGTCTTTTCTGATATGTCCGACACTTTCTAAGTGGATATAATCTATTAAGTAAATTAACAACCTTTCTCGCCGCATAAACATTCGGATAAGGACCAAATAACCGTGTTCTTTTTTTCTTTCTATGAACATTTCTAACAATTAATAATCTCGGTACCTTCTCTAAAGTAAGTTCAATATAAGGATAACTCTTATCGTCTCTAAGTAAAATATTATACTTAGGATCATGCTTTTTAATTAAATTAATCTCTAATATCAAAGATTCTGTTTCTGAAGAAACCACAATATAATCAAAATCTGCTATCTCACTAACTAAACGTGCCGTCTTACCCGTATGTGAAGAATGAAAATAAGAATTAAGTCTATTTCTTAAATCCTTAGCCTTACCAACATAAATAATAACCCCATCTTTATTTTTCATCAAATAACACCCAGGTTTATGTGGTACTAACTTAAGTTTTTCCAAAACCATCTTCCTCACCTCTTTAGTAATTATAATGTCATTTCACCATTTAATCAAGATTAAACATCAATTTGACAAAAATCTAATACCTTCCAAGATCTTACTATTACCACTAAAGACGACTTAAATTATACTCTATCATTAGATGATGAATCATTAATTAATAGTATTCAAAAACATCAATCAGACATTCTCGCCCATAATAACGAACTATTTTCTCAAGTTAAAACAAGATAATTAAATCTTGTTTTTTTAATGTATTTTTTTTATAATCTAATTAGGTGATATTATGAACTCCATAAAAGAAAATATTACAAATGAAATAATTATTAATAAATCAAGATTTATTACCACATTAATAAAAATAGATAATATAGATGAAATAAAAAACAAACTAGAAACAATGAAAAAAACATATAAAGATGCCACCCACTACTGTTATGCCTACATTATAAATGGCCAAGAAAAATGTTCCGATAATGGTGAACCAAGTGGCACAGCTGGGCTTCCCATTTTAAACGTCCTCAAACAAAACAACTTAACCAATATCCTATGTATCGTAATAAGATACTTTGGTGGTATTAAACTAGGCGCTGGCGGACTAATCAGAGCCTACAGTACTTCGGCAAGTACTGCTTTAAACAAAGCAATCATCACCACTTTAATTAATGGTTATAATCTCACCATTGAATTTCCTTATGAAAACCTAAAACAAATAAATTACTTACTTAAAGATATCAACATCAAAAAAAACTATCACACATTAATCACCTATAACTTTAATATTACAGAAAATAAATTTAAACAAATAGAAAAAAAACTCACTAAATTAAGTTATATAAAAACTAAGAAGATAATCACCCTTGCTTCTTAGTTTTATTATCCAAAATAACCACACTACGATTATTCAAACAAATACCATTAATAGCCTTTTTAAACGTTTCAAAATTAAGACTCTTTAACTTATCATGCATATCATAAATAGGCTCCTCATAAAAATAAACTTGATTCGCAATCATTGAACAAATACCCGTCGCATTCTCCGTTGATAAAATAATTGAATTCAAAATAGCTTTTTTAATCAAATTAAAATTATCTTCATCAAAATTCATATCCTTAATTGTTTTATCAATCAAATCAATAAACTTATCCGCATCATCCTTAACTGTCGCATTAAATATAACCATATAATAATCATCCACCGGCTCTATATAAGATGAAACTGGTGAAATCAAATTAACATCATTCGCAAACACATCTACAATAGGTGCGATTGCCCCAAACTTCAAATCAAGTAAAAACGAAAAATATATTCTATTCAAATATTCATCTTTAATATAAGTTGGCTTTTTAACCTTATAACAAATCAAAACTTCCTTAGATAAATTATTCATATAAATAACATCTTTTTCTTTAACTACCGTCTCCGGTTCATCCTTATGTTTAATAACTACCTTAGGTCTTTTTTCAAAATCATAATTATTATAAAATTTATGAAGAAAATTCATCACCTCATCGGCATCAACATCACCACTAATAGTAAGTACCATATTACTAGGATGATAAAAAGTATTATAACAATTATATAAATCCTCTTTAGTAATTGAATTAATATCTTCCAAACTACCTAAAACTGTATTTTTAAAATCTAAATTATGAAAAGTATTAACCAAACACCTATCATAAACAATTGAAAATGGATTATCTAAATCTTGCTTCTTTTCTTGAGAAATAATTCCCTTTTCCTTTAAAACATTCTCGTCAGTAAAATAAGGTTCATGCACACATCTAAGCAAAGTCTCCAAATTTTCAAAAAAATGCCCCACTCCCGTAAAATGATAAGCCGTCACATATTCATTAGTAAATGCGTTACCTGAAGCCCCATTATTTTCATAAATAGCTAAAGGATCCTTGCCATCTTTTTTTTCAAACATTTTATGTTCCAAAAAATGAGCAACTCCACCAGGCACCTTGGTAAAATCATCATCACCATCCATCTTAAACTCTAATGTCGAACCTCCAAAGAAAGTGGTTATACGTGCATGAATTGTATGTCTTGGAATCGGACTAATATACACCCTAAGCCCATTATCCAAAACCTCCTCGTACACATCCAAATCTAAACCTTTATAACTTTTCTTCTTCATCCTATCTTTCTCCCTTTAACAAAAATACCGTATCAATATGCACCTTTTTAGCCAAATTCATCACATCTTCTTTAGTCACTTTTTCCATTTGTTTTCTTCTATTTTCAATATTATCATTATGAACAAATAATTCTGATGTAAAACTACCTACTAATTCACTTTGGGAGTCCTCAATTTTAATTAAAGAATTATAGTATATCTCTTTAACCCCTTCAAAAAGCTCATCAGTAAAATTACCTTTTTTCATATTTTCCATTTCTTCTTGAATCAGTTTATAAGTTTTTTCAAAATCCTCACCATTAATACCAGCATATATTTTCATCGTATCAAATAAATTTTGCCTTACCGCATAAATATAATAACATAAAGAATTTTTTTCTCTAACAGTCTGCGTAAGTAAAGAATTCATCCCTCCACCTAAAATCCAAGAATATAAAACAAATACATACTTTCTTTCAAAATCAGTTAAATCCATTAACTTACACCCAACAATAAGATTACTTTGAGCATTACTAGACAGTTCAATAATAACCTTAGGTTTCTCATTATAACTACTCTGCCCAACATAATGATTTATCTCACCACGCTTAGAACCATTAAAATAAATATTTTTACTTAAAACATCACAAATACTTTCAGGTTCCACATCTCCGCAAACAAATATATCTAATTTACCCTCACTCATAACCTTCTGATAAAACTCATAAAGCTCTTTAGCCGTCAACTTTTCAATTTCTCTAATTAATTCATCCAATTTAAAAGTTTTATATTTCTTTATTTGCATTTCTTCAGACAATCTACTACCTGCATAATTTTGTGGCCTATCTTTTAACGTTTTATAATACTCTAACAGTTTTTCCTTTTGAACCTGAAAAACATCTTCATCAAAACCACCATTAACCACCTTCGGTTCAAACAAAACCTCTGATAAAAACTTAAAACTTTTTTCATTCATTCCCTTCTCAGTATACTTTTCATTTGAAAAACTAGCTGTCAAACTTAAAATATCCTGAGAACCACTTTCTAAAACCCTAATATTATAAGATGGATCATAAATACTCGCACAAAAAGCATTAATTTCCCTAATACTATCAAACTTACTACTTGTTTGTGCAAGTACTCTACTAAGTAATGAAGTATACTTCTCATATTCCCTCGCATCATCAAATCTTATATTCACACTATAAAAAACCGTCTTAAAACGTGCCGTTTTTATAACATGTAAATCAAAACCATTAACATTATAATCATAAAATTCCATATTACACCTCATCAATATTATGTCCAAAAAATCAATTATAAAACTGAATCCAAAGCTAGTTTGATCATTTTATCCAGTCCTTTTTCTCTTTCTTCCGCACTAGCTACTTCTTTAATATATTTAGAATCAACCACACTCATTAAACAAGCCGCTTTTTTATTAAGCATTTTAGCTACATAAAATAAAGCAAATGCTTCCATTTCTGCTGCAATTGGTTTAACACCACTTGGCATTCTATCAAAAAATTTATTAATATCTGACATATATACATCAAAACAATCTAAACATGCAGTCATCCCACGATATAACTTAATCCCATTTTTATAAGCTACTTTTCCAATTTTAACATTTAAATCTTCATCACTATAAGCCATATGACATAAATCATTATTAAGCGTAAGTGCAAAATTACTTTCCGTATAAACCGCTGTTGATAAAATAATATCAAACAACTTCATTTCCTCTAAATAAGCTCCACAAGAACCAATTCTAATAATTTCCTCAACATCATAAAACTTATAAAGTTCATAAGCATATATTCCCATACTAGGCATGCCCATTCCATGAGCCATTACCGTCACTTCTTTACCTTCGTATAAACCCGTATAAGCATACATTCCTCTTACATCATTTACAAGCCTATAATCCTTTAAATACTTCTTTGCAATATATTTTGCTCGCATTGGATCACCAGGCATAATTACCGTTTTTGCAATATCTCCTTTATTCGCATTATTATGTGGTGTCATAAAACCACCCTCCTTTTCTACTATAAATAAATTATAACAAAGGCTTATTTAATAATCAATTTTCTTACCAAAAAAACAATCACGTAAAAAACCACGTAATTGTCTCATTTTTAAAATTACTCATCGTCCCTACTCAAATGTTCAGGAAACTTATAAACCACCTTATCATCATAAATCATAATAGCTCCATTTTCATCCTTAAAAGCCATATATCCTAAAGTACCTAAATTAACTGTATCACCAATTTCCATTTGCGAACCAATTGTTTCATAATCAAAATTAAGTACATCTTTTATTGAATTTTTACCATGTTTTTTTAATTGTTCATTATAAACTTCATTTAACTGTTCATCAGAAATATCTCCTATAATAATTAACCGCTTTCCATCAATAACTGTTAAATAATCACAAAGCTTATCATCATTTTCTTTAAAAGTAGGACTTATCAATCTATCTACAGATATGCGAAATAACTCATCTTCATCATATAACTTCTGCACAAAATCATCTACAACCTCATATTTATCCTTCTTATTCGTTTTTGTATAATCATAAATTATTCCTCTAATCTTATCAGCACCAAGTTCGTAAACCATATCTCTACTTTCCCCAGAAAGATATATATACCAATCACTATCATCATCTAAAACTTTTTTCAAAACAAATTTTACCTGATTAAAGCCATGTTTAAAATTAGTTTCAATAAGTGCTTTCTTTAAAATATTAAAATCATCATTTTGAAGTGAATAATCCTTATCTTGTAAATCGCTAGTTTTTTCTAAAGAATTTGATTCATTATCATTCATAAAAAGCCCTCCCTATAATTTATTCATTATCTAAATTATACAATGATTTATCATATTTATCAATCAATCAATTAACTTCTTTACACTTAAATTATTTTGAAAATTTCTAGTAAATAAAAACCCTCATTTCTAGTTTAACCAAGAAACGAAGGTTCATATAATTATTTTTCATTTATAATTCGCTTACTTGTCATATAAGTAACCAAAAAATATCCTCCATAAATAATTACAATAAGTAATGCTGTTGTAAGTATTGATGTCATATTACTATTAACACTCATACTCTCCATAATTGTATTCGCGCACATTATTCCAAAAATTGAATGAATCATCGCAATTACTAAAGGAAATATAAAGAAAATAAATATTTGTGTAAATAAAGCCCTATTTAACTTCTTATCATCTACTCCGATACGTCTTAACATCTGATATTTCTCTTTATTATCACTACTATCAGAAAGTTCCTTCAAAGCCAGTATTGCAGCTGATGAAATTAGGAAAATAACACCTAAATATAACCCAATAAATATCATAATAGCTCTTAAACCAGTACTTGCTGTATAAATATCTAATTTTGTATTAGCTACCGCTCCATTAGAATTTATCTCATCCATATACTTCATTAAATTTTCTTCTGCTTTTTCCTTATTACCTTTATAATTAGCGGCCAAATAACTTCTAGTCGTTTCACTAAAGCTAATATCTACATTATCTGGAACAACCACAATACCAGTATTACTCTTATTACCGCTCATCTGTAATAATCCTTCCTTACACTCATCATACTTATTATGATATTCCTTATCACCAATCTTAATTGTTACCCCTTGTTCCAAAGCCTTATTTTCGTAAGCTATCATCTGTTCATAATCAGCCACTAATATAAACTCATCATCTTTAAGTTTATAAGTATCCCTTCCATAAAATGAAGCAAACTTATTATAATCCGATAACTTCATCACTGGCAAATAACTATCCACCATCAAATAAGGATAATCTTTCAAAACATCATCTAATATCGGTGTAAGTAAACTTCCAACTGTCACACTTTCAAAGCCATAAGTATGACCTTCGACATAACCGCTAAAATTATCAGTATTATAACCAACCTTATCTAAAATATCAGTCTTGACATCTTTTGTTTCTTCCGCATAAGATGCGATTAACAAATCAGCTGGCGTTCCATAAACTAAATCTTTTTTCAAACTAACATTAATACTCCAAGCCGACGAAAATATCGTAATGGTAAAAAATAAAAGTAAACAAATTATACTCATTGAAAACACCGTTGTATTAACCTGACTATTAATCTGCCTTAAAGTAAATATATTTAAACCTTTTAAATATAACTTCTTATTACTTTGAACTAATTTTAAAATAAAGCCTGACACCCCGAAAAATAGTAAAAATGTTCCAATAATTCCCAGTAATATAGATAGTCCAAATAAATCTAAACTATCAAGCCTTTGAGTAGCCAAATAATAAGCATAACCAAGTATTCCCACTGAAATAATAAATAATATTACCGAAATAGTTAAATTACGCATCTTAACCTTCTCGCCCTTTTTAGCCGCATTAAGTAAATCAATTAATTTATATTTAGTAACCGCAAACACATTAAATATCATCACTATTAAATAAATAATTGCATAATACATCACTGTTTTAAGCATAGCAGCCTGCGAAAAGACAAACTCAAACCTTGACATATCAGCCTCAAATAATTTAGCCACCACTATACTCATAAACTGTGAAGCAATTAACCCAACTCCAAGTCCGATAGCCAGTGAAATAAGACCAATTATTACCGTTTCCATTAAAAGAATTTTCGAAACCTGCCTCTTACCCATACCTAAAGTAAGATAAATACCAAATTCCTTTTTCCTTCTTTTAATCAAAAATCTACTCGCATATATAACCAAAAAACCTAATATAACTGCCACTAAAACAGATACTCCACTTAAAAACTCATTCATCAGTGAAATAATCTCTTTCTCCGTCGCACTAAGTTGTAACATAGCTTCCTGACTATCTAACGCATTAAATACATAAAAGATAGCCACACCAAGAACTAAAGTCAAAAAATATATCGCATAATCCTTAAAACTTTTCTTAATATTTTTAATAGATAACTTAAAGAGCATCATTCATATCCCCTCCAAGTAACGTTACGACATCAATAATCTTGTCAAAAAACTCTTTCCTAGAATCTTCTCCACGAACCAGCTCATTAAATATCTTACCATCTTTAATAAAATATATTTTAGAGCAATAACTAGCCGTAAAAGCATCATGTGTAACCATTAAAATTGTTGCCTTTAAATTACTATTAAGTTCACCTAATTTTTCCAAAAGCATTCTACTACTTTTACTATCTAAAGCTCCAGTTGGTTCGTCTGCTAAAATAAGTTTTGGACTCGTAATAATGGCCCTAGCCGATGCCACTCTTTGTTTTTCACCACCACTCATTTGATAAGGATATTTATTTAAAACATGCGCAATATTAAGTGTCTTAGCCACCTCCTTAATCTTACTATCAATCTCTTTAGGTTTTTTATTTTGAATTGTCAAAGAAAGAGCAATATTTTCATAACCAGTTAAAGTATCAAGTAAATTAAAATCTTGAAAAATAAAACCTAAATCTTCCCTTCTAAACTTATTTAATTTATCACCTCTAAGCTCTGTCACATCCGTTCCATTAATCAAAATATGACCACTAGTTACTTTATCAATTGTCGAAATGCAGTTTAATAAGGTAGTTTTACCAGAGCCAGATGCCCCCATAATTCCCACAAACTCACCTTCTTCTACATCAAATGAAATATTATCAATCGCTTTCGTTAAATTAAAACGATTTCCATAATACTTCTCTACATTAGAAACTTGCAAAATTTTATTCATAATCTTCACCTCTACCAATAATTATACTGATATACCTTTCAAACAACAATCCATTAACCTTACAAATTCTTACACTTTTGTAAGAAAAAAACTCCTTAAAGAGTTTCAAAATATTTAATACCTTTAGCTGTAACTGTATAAACCTTATCTTCTTTTTGAATTAATTTATATTCACTAAGTTTATCAAAAGCCATAATCCATAAATTATTAACTTCTTCACTTGAATTAAGCTTAACCTCATAATCCCCAGCCACAACCTTCTTTTTATTTTTATAAAGCTTTCTATCTCCTTCAATCGCCTTTTTTAAAAGCATACTACTTTTCTCATTTAACTGAATCTTCTTTTCTATATTGTCAAAAGAAAATACAAATAAAGTATCATCCATTTTAAATGTCAAAGCATCGTTTTCATTCCTATTACTTTTCACTTTTAATCCCATAATTTTCATCTCCTGTTATTCTATTTGTAAATGAGCCAAGTGGAAAAACAATCTTAACCGTTGTTCCCACGCCTTCAATACTATCTATTATAACATTATTACCCAAAGCTAAACATAATTTTTTTACTAAATAAAGTCCCATACCAGTAGCATTATATTTACTCCTACCATTTTCACCAGTAAACCCTTTCTCAAACACTCTAGGTAAATCTTTCTGACTAATACCTATTCCATTATCACGAATAATCAAACTCACCCTTTCCTTATCACTTACCGAATATATCTCTATTAACGGATTATTTAAAGTATACTTAATACTATTAACAACAATCTGATTAATAATAAACTCCATCCATTTACTATCCGTCCTAACTTTAACCACTAAATCATGCATGTCCAAACGAATATTTTTTTCTAAAAAACTATTCTTATTTCGAATAATCACCTTATTTATAATATCATTTAACTTACAATTCTTAATCAAATAATCATTTTCTGGCATTTGACTTCTAGCATAAAACAAAATCATTTCAATAAAACCATCAATTTTCCTAATTTCTTCATTAATACTATTTGTTACTTTATTTTTATTATTCTCACAAATTAAATTAATCGCTGAAAGCGGAGTTTTAATCTCATGCACCCAAAGTTCCATAAACTCCCTAAACTCCTCAAAAAGATACTTATACTTATTAATTTCTTCAATTTTATACTTATCAGTCTCTCTAAGTATGTCAAGTAAAATCCTACCATCAATAAAATTCGCATCTTCAATCGTCTCATGTATTAAAACTTTATTATCTAAATTATTAAAAACCATATAAAATTTATCATAAAAACTCTTTTTCTGATAAAACTGATAAAAAAACAAAATAAGTCCTAATACCACAAGCAAAAACACAACCATAATAATACCAGTATAATATACATTAAAAGCTAATAAAACAATTAAAATAAGTAAAGTAACACTCCCATAAGCAAAAATTAAAGGCAGTTTTTCTTTCAAATAATCACTAAATTTCATAATATGATGTAACCCCATCCTCTCCTAGTTTCAATAACATTACTAAATCCTATTCCTTCTAATTTCTTACGCAGTCTTGTAATATTAACCGTTAATGTATTATCATCAACAAACATCTCACTATCCCATAAAAAACTCATCAATTCATCGCGTGAAACAACTTTACCTCTATTTTCAAGTAAATAAGTTAAAATAGAAATCTCATTTTTAGTTAAAATTACATTATCTCCCCTATATTCTATAATCCCCTTAGATAAATTAATCTTCATTCCTTCATACTCTAACACATGACTAATCTCCGGTCTACTCCTTTTCAAAACCGCTTCAATATGTGCGAGTAAAATTTGTAAATTATAAGGTTTCGCAATAAAATCATCGGCCCCATAATTCATACAAATAAGTTCATCCATCTCACTATTCCTACTAGTCACAATAATAATTGGCACCTTTTTTTCTTTCCTAATTTCCCTACATAAATGCATACCATTAATACCCGGTATATTAATATCCATCAAAATCAAATCAACATTCATCTTCAAAATATCTTCTAATGTATTTTCAAAATTAACAATATTTAAAACCTCATAACCATTATTTTTTAAAAAATTTGCTAGCTCATCTCTAATCTTAACTTCATCTTCAATAATTAATATTTTATGCATATTTATCACCTAAAATATTATAACAAAAAAAAGACTTATCACAAAGTCTTAGCGAATTCTTCCAACTATTTCATTACCCTTTGTTAAATGCCATTTATCATAAAAATTATCATCTAGTATAAATATTCATTTTTTTAATGTATACCATTTACTTCCTTTTTTCTATTATTATTTTACTACAATTTAATAATATAAATTATATTTTCTTCTATATTTCATATATTATTACTGGTGATACAATGAAAAATTTAGTTAAAAACATCTTAATTCCTGTTATACTAGGTGGAATAATTGGTTTGATAATAAATCCTTTTATGAACTATCAAAACTTAAATAAACCTCCACTATCTCCACCAGGCATAACCTTTCCAATCGTTTGGACCATTTTATATATCATAATGGGTTATAGCTTTTATAAACAGTTTGAACAAAATAAATCTATCTACTATACTCAGTTAATTGTCAATCTTCTTTGGTCAATCTTCTTTTTTATCTTTAAATGGTATCTCTTTTCATTCATGTGGATTATCTTCTTAATAATCCTTGTAATAATTATGAGAACAAAATACCAAAATAAATTTTGGATGTTATTACCTCACGGTAAGCTCTTTCTACTTCACAGAAACCTAAGG
>CALVXV010000008.1 GCA_944371685.1 uncultured Bacilli bacterium
ATACTAGTTCGGAAAATACTATTAAACTAAATACTAAAAGAATGATAGGTCTGCAAAAAGGACTATCAAGATGTAAGCCTGGAAGTAAAAACAGATATAAGATGAAACTAAAAATACAAAGGTTATATCAAAGGATAAGAAATGCGAGAAAACATATGATACATGATATAACCAATAAACTGATAAAAGAAAATGACATTATAGTAACAGAGAATTTAGATGTTAAAGGTATGCAGAAAAATCACTATGTGGCAAAAGGACTAAATGAAAACCTAATATCAGAGATAATGAGAGTACTTAAATATAAAGCTAATTTTAATAATAAAAAATTAATACAAATAGACAGATATTATTCAAGCAGTCAAATATGTAATGTTTGTAATTATCAAAATAAAGAAGTAAAGAATTTAAGTATAAGAAATTGGGAATGTCCAGTATGTCATACAGAGCATGAACGTGATTATAATGTAGCAGTTAATATAAAATAATTAGGGTAGCAACTATCCGATACTGGTCTATGGAGAAGCCTTAGGTTTCTGTGAAGTAGAAAGAGCTTACCGTGAGGTAATAACATCCCAAATTTATTTTGGTATTTTGTTCTATATAGTGTTAACACTATATGGATTAGTCAAATAACTAAAATTAAAGCTATGAAATAAGTAAATAATAGAATATAAAAAACACTCGCAATATTTAATCATACAATAATTTAAATAAATCAGTTATAAAGTTTAATACAACTTTTTGTAAAAAAACGAAACTTAAATTAATTTCCCTTGAAAAAACAAAATTAATAGTTTATAATTATAATAAGGGTGATACTAATGAATAAAAAAGCATTCACATTAGCTGAAATTTTAGGCGTAATTGTCGTTATCTCATTATTACTATTATTAATAATGCCAACAATTATTAATAAAATATCTGAAAATGGTGATAAAGCCGGAAATGCCAATAATGACATAATCTTTTCTGCTACTGATAACTACCTAGATGAAAGTGCTGTTATGGATACTCCTGGATCTTACTGTATAACTATAAGAGAATTAATTGATTCAGGAAAACTAGTTGAACCAGTAACTGATGTTCAAACAGGTGAAGATATATCAGATAAAACGGTTTATGTCGAAACTGACGGAAAAGGCAACACAACTCATAAAATCATGGAAACAAGTGAATGTAAAGCTGATTCTGATATTTATCGTATTAGATTTGTCATAAATCCAAGTGGTAATAAATGGGTTCATGCTCGAGATGTAACCATTGTCTATCCGAAATTTGACGAACCTCATACCTATCAGTATAGAATAGATGGTGGAGAATGGATAGATAATGAAGGTGGTAACATACAACTGCCAACATTTACAAAAATATCTACATTAGAAGCTAGAACTGTTGGCTCAAATATTCTTCATAATAATGTTGATATAATAAATATTGATAATGAAATACCAAAAATAAATAGTCTCTCAGTTGCTCCTGATTCAAAAATAAATATAAAAGCCATAGATGAAGTGAGTGGTCTTTCAGGCTATTATATAAGCACTAAGAATGAAACTCCAGATCCTAATGATAAAAACTGGGTTAAAATAAACGTTAAAGCTGGAAAAGAAAGTTCAATAAATGTTCCTAAAAAAGAAGGAACATACTACGTATGGGTTAAAGATAAAGCCGATAACGTTTCATCGAACAATAATAACAGTATCACATTAAAAAATAGAAAAGTAACGGCTACATTTATCAAAGGTCCAAACGTAGATTCAATCAATAGCTCATCAAAAAGCTGTACAATACTAGCTGGAAATGATAGCTGTCAAATAACCTTGCCAAACATCGTTCCAAGCAAAGCATATGTGACAGATGGTTGGTATGATGGAAACACAAAGGTTGGAAAAGCAAAGGAAAAATATAATTTAAAAGATAATATAACTTTAACATCAAAATCTATCGAAGATGTAATAACTATAAATTTATCAACAACCTCAAAGACAAATAAAATAACAGCTATTGCTAGTGCCACTGCCTTAAGCGATATAGTGAAATATGAATTTTCAATAGATGGCAAAAATTGGGTAGATGTAAAACTAGATCAAACACATACATTTACTAAATTAACTCAAGGAAAAACTTATACTATATATGTTAGAGTAACTAGTGAAAGTGGAAAAGTTGAAACTAAAACCAAAACCGCTACAACAACTACAATACCCCTTCCAACCTTCAAAGAAACAAACCGAAATGCAAGTCAAGTAACTGTAACTATTACATACCCAGATGGCTGTGGAAGTGAGTTTACATGTACATATAAAAAAGATGACGGAACAGAAGTGGAAGTTACAACTAAAACAGTTAATGTCAAATTCACAGAAGATGGAAATGTAACAGCTAAAGTAAGCGATGGAACAAATAATGTTAGTAGTAGTTATAATGTAGTAATGTATATAGATGCAACTTATCATAGTGGTTATTACTACTGTCCATCAGGTTATACCCAATCAGGAAGCGGAAGTTCTATGACATGTTATATGACCACATCAAAACAGGCTACTTTTGTGCCATCATCAAAAACATGTACTAGGGGATCAAGCACACCAACATATGACAATTGTGGTACATCTAGGCATCAATGTGGTGTCACATCATCTACCTTTACTTTAAGAGGAAATACATGTTATGGTAACTGGGTTCAGATAAGAGGACGAGTTGACTGTCAAGGACCAACATATATATGTGCCACTCGCTGTTCAAAAAATTATGATGAATGCGATGATTCATATAGTGAAAATGGCCCACCAGCCTGCGAAGGCCTAACTGGTACCTCATATCAACCTCACTATCCAACTGTTAAGTGTAGAAATAATAAATCTCCTAAAACAGTTTCCGCACATTATGAATGTTCGTCAGGATATACCTTATCAGGCACGAGATGTTATAAAACAGTTTATAGAAATCCTTCATATCAAAGTAGCTATTATTCATGCCCGTCAGGTTATAAACTTTCTGGAACAAAATGTTATCCAAATTAATTAAAGATAGGAGTTATATATGAGATCAAATAAAAAAATTATTATAGTCATAATCGTCATCGTAATATTGATAATATCAATAATCGCTATACTTTCGTTAAAAAAAGAGGAAAAAACAAAAATAAAGGTAGGAGGCCAAGATGTTTCTATAAACGAATCATCTGGCCTTTATGCCGATAAATATAAAGAAGGTACATATATTTACAAAGGAAAAAATCCAAGTAACTATGTCGACTTAAACGGAGATATATGGCGAATAATATCTATAGATGAAAACGGAAATATTCAATTAATAACTGATGATATAGTTGTCGAAAGACCATTTGATTCAACAGGTTATCGTGATAACAAAAGTGAAACATCAAGTGGAACATACTGTGCAGATGCAAATGAAGGATGCAATGCTTGGGCATCAAATAAAAACTTAGAAGGTAATAAAGAATCTGTAGTTAATGGCAATCTTGAAGGCACAGTCAATAAAGATAGTGAAATTCTAACTTATTTAAATGAAAATTATTATAATTATATATCATCAAACAATATAATAAATCATCTAAGATCAGTTGGTGGTGTTAAATATGAATCAGACTTAAAATCACAAACAAATGACGAAAATAACAATATTTGGAATGGAAAAGTTTCTCTTATTTCCGTGAGTGATTATGTTAAAGCATCATCTGAAAAAAGCTGTGATTCTCTAACATTAATAAATGAAAACTATGAAAAATGTTCAAATAAAAATTGGTTATATTTAGAAGATTATAACTGGTGGACCTTAACACCCGTAGATAGTGCTTCAGTTGAAGTTTGGTATATTGGTGCTGCTGGATATATTGATAATGCCACAGCTGATCAAACATTAGGTGTCAGACCAACAATCTATTTGCCAAAAAATGTAACTTTTGAAGGCAAAGGAACTTTAGATAATCCATTTACCATATCAAAAACTAATTAATATATTCAAAAAGCAAGCATTCAATTAAAAAATTGACTAAATTTTATATTAATTGTTTTCTAGTGAGATGATATTATTTATTGAAAAAGGGAAGGGAGGATAAATGTGCAAAACGAAAAAGGATTTTTACTCGCAGAAGCTTTAATAGTTTCAACTTTTGTTTTAACTATATTAATAATCTTATTCATCCAGTTTAGCAATCTAACCAACAATTATAAAAATAGTTATAGCCATAATAATGTTGAAGCTCTTTATGATTTATCCTCAGTTGCTACCTATTTAAAAAACAATAAATATGATCTGTCAGACCAACTTACAACAGAGCAACCATTTGTCTTGGTATACAGCAATGGAAAATGTAATATGGAAGCCGGATTAGTTGATACTTTTTGTGATGAATTCATGAGTGAAATGGGGGCTAAAACAATAATATACACCTATTCTGATATTAATCCCATTCAATATTATGTCAATAACAACCAAAATAATTACATTGGTCAAAAACTCCGTGAATTTATAAGTAAAATAGATGCTAAAGAAGTTCAAAATAAAGGAAGGCTATTTGCTGAATTTACTAATGGAACATTCTCAACTTTAGCCTTTGAAACATCATCTTATGAAACAATAACCACCGCTTTAGAATGTACCAAAGAAAATACTATAACTGAAGGCTCTGGACTATACCTAAATGAAGATGGAAGCTGCGTTTTTAAGGGAAAAACTCCGAACAATTATATTAGATTTAATAATGAATTATGGAGAGTAATCTCCTTAGAAAATGACGGAACCATCAAAATAATCAGAAATGAACCATTAAACTCTATGTCTTTTGATACAAAAGGATCCAGAATTGAAAAAGATTACTGTACAAATCAAGAAAACGGATGTAATGCTTGGGCCACCAACGAAAATTATATAAATGGTACACTTAAAGGAAAAATAGAAAAAGATTCAACTCTAAACACTTACTTAAATAACGAATACTTAAATCAAATAGAAAATAAAGCAAATATTATAACCCATTCTTGGCATGTTGGACCAGTAACCAATAACAACAATTACTTGAACCAACAAATAGAAAGTGAATCTCAAATTAACTGGAATGGTAAAATAGGTTTACCAACAGTATCTGAATACTTAAATGCTAACAATAATCAAACTCAGTGTGGTTCACTTAGCTTAAATAATAGTAATACAAATAAATGTATAAACACCAACTGGATGTATGATATGCAAAAAGAAAATGAAGGCATATGGACAATTTCTCCAAACACCAACGATAACTATAATATCTTTGAAATAAAAGATGGACAAATAAACATAACACCATCCGCTAATCAATCATTAGTATATCCAGTTTTGTACTTGACTAATAAAACAGTTGTTACTGGAGGTACAGGAACAATTAATGACCCATACACCATTGATGCCGAAAACATCAGAATAGAACTATTAGAACCACAATTTGAAGAAACTGGAACTGGGCCAAAACAAATAACCATCACTTTCCAAGAAGAATGTAAAGATGTATTAACATGTACTTATCAGATAAATGGTGGTGAAGTAATCACAGTCAAAGACAGTAAAGCCGACGTTAGAATGACTGCAAATGGGAACATTTTGGCCACTGTATCAGATGGTGGAAATATGTTAAGTAATTCTTATGATGTTCAAATGAGTGGGGTAGATGATTCAATTTCATTATCTATATCAACATCCTCAACGTCAAATAGTATAACCGTTATAGCAAATGCTTCATCACAGCTTAATATTACAAAATATCAATACTCTATAGACGGTGGACAAAGTTGGGTTGAAGATCAAAGCATTCATACATTTAAAAATCTCTCACCAGGAAAAACATATAATGTAATGGTTAAAGTAACCAATGAAAATAATAAAACAGCTACTCAATCTAAAGATGTTACCACTCTAGCTATCAACTCAAACTAGCTTTACCAAAAGAACATCTCAAAAAAATTGTAGAAATGGTTAAAATGCAGTAGGTAATGTTTATACAGTAAAAATTGATTGAGATATAATTTCTATTAATTAAAAATTAATGATAATAAACTTGTTAAAGAGGTCAAACATTGACCTTCTTTTTATATACTAGGAATTTGCTTTGTAAAAATAAATTTTAAATAGCAAAACATCCGTTTGATAAAAATGTTAGCCAAATAAATAGTATGTGTTATAGTGAAACCACAAAAGATTGAAGGCGATGATATAAATATTTTAAAAGATTAGATTTTTAGACTATATTCATCCAAAAAACAAAACATAAGTACCATTTTCTCATAATTTACTTCACGTAATTTAATGCTTTCATTTGTTTTTTAACACTTTTTCTGTTATAATTCTAATGGTGATGATATGGCAAAATATGATGAACATTCAATAAAAATATTAGAAGGCTTAGAAGCCGTTAGAAAAAGACCAGGTATGTATATTGGTTCAACCGATAAAAGAGGATTGCACCATCTAGTCTGGGAAATTGTTGATAATAGTATTGATGAAGCTATCAATGGCTATGGAGATAAAATAAATATAACCATTCATAAAGATGGTAGTGTCAGTGTCGAAGATTTTGGTAGAGGTATACCAACTGGCATGCATGAAAGTGGCAAATCAACCCCAGAAGTTATATATACAGTTCTTCATGCCGGTGGTAAATTTGAAACATCAGGTTATAAAGTATCTGGTGGCCTTCATGGTGTCGGAGCTTCTGTAGTTAATGCCTTAAGTAAATGGATGGAAGTTACCATTAAAAGAGACGGTGGCGAATACTTCATCAGTTTCAAAAATGGTGGGCATTTAGATAAACCATTAAAGAAGATAGGTAAAACAAATAAAACAGGTGTTAAAGTTAGATTCATGCCTGATGATGAAATTTTTTCTACTACCACATTTTCATTTTCGACAATATGTGAAAGAATGCAAGAAAGTGCTTTCTTGTTAAAAAACATTACTATTGATATTTATGATGAAGCAACTGATAGAAAAGAATCGTATCATTATGAAAAAGGATTAAACTCTTTTGTCGAATATTTAAACACTGATAAAAAAATTCTGCACAAACCATATGATTTTCATGGGACCAAAGATGGCATCAATGTTGAAATAGCTTTCCAATATACTGAAAGTTATTCAGAAAACATTATATCCTTTGTCAACAATGTCAAAACATCGGATGGGGGTACCCATGAAGTTGGTTTTAAAACAGCAATAACCAGAGTTTTCAATGACTATGCGAGAAATAACGGTTATCTAAAAGCTAAAGATAAAAACTTTGAAGGACCTGATACTAGAGAAGGGTTAACCGCTATTATAAGCTTACAAATACCAGAAAAACTCCTTCAATTTGAAGGACAAACTAAAGGTAAACTAGGCTCACCAGCTGCTAGAACCGTCGTCGATAGCATTACCACCGAGCACCTTCAATTTTTCTTAGAAGAAAATAAAGAGACGGCTACTAAAATTTTAGAAAAAATGGTCAAATCTAAACAAGTTAGAGAAGCCGCTAGAAAAGCTAGAGATGAAGCCCGAAATGGTAAAGGAAAAAATAGAAAAGAAAAATCAATCAGTGATAAATTTACTCCAGCTCAGTCTAAAAACCCTAAGATAAATGAATTATTTTTAGTCGAAGGAGATTCTGCCGGTGGTTCTGCCAAACAAGGTAGAGATAGAAAATTTCAAGCTATATTACCCTTAAGAGGTAAAGTTATAAATACCGAAAAAGCTTCCTTAACCGACGTCTTAGCCAACAATGAAATAAACACTATGATTCAAACTATCGGTGCTGGAATCGGCAGTGATTTCAAAATCGAAGATTGTAACTATGATAAAGTCATAATCATGACCGATGCCGATGATGACGGTGCCCACATTGCCATATTACTATTAACATTCTTCTATAGATTCATGAAACCATTAATTGAAAATGGTCATTTATATATAGCTATGCCACCGCTTTATGCCTTAAAAAATGGCAATAAAGTCTATGGATATGCCTGGACTGATGACCAAGCTGAAGAAATTAGAAAACAAAACAAAGTAAAACTAGAAAAACAAAGATATAAAGGTTTAGGTGAAATGAACGCTGAACAACTATGGGAAACAACAATGGATCCAAGCAAACGTAGTTTAATTAAAGTAAATCTTACTGATGCTAGTCTAGCTGAAAGAAGGGTTAGTGTCCTTATGGGAGATAATGTTGAACCACGTAAAAAATGGATAGAAGAAAATGTTGAATTTACCCTCGAAGATAATTACGCAAGGTAGGTGAAATAAAGTGGAAGAAGCAGTAAAAAGAATATATGACTACTCATTAGAATACATCATGGGTGATAGTTTTAGTAGATATGCTAAAGCCATCATTCAAGATAGAGCCCTTCCAGATGTTAGAGATGGACTAAAACCTGTTCAACGAAGAATTTTATATGGAATGTATAAAGATGGTAATACCTATGATAAACCAACAAAAAAATCTGCCAAAGCCGTTGGAAATATTATGGGATTTTATCACCCACACGGCGATTCAAGTATTTATGATGCTCTAGTTAGAATGAGTCAGTGGTGGAAAAATAATTTATGTTATGTTGAAATGCAAGGTAATAATGGTTCAATGGATGGCGATGGCGCCGCTGCCATGCGTTATACCGAAGCTAGATTAACCAAAGTTGCCGGTGAACTTTTAAAAGATATCAACAAAGATACAGTACTTATGAGCTTAAACTATGATGATACCTTATTAGAACCAACCGTCTTACCCGCACGATTTCCAAATCTTTTAGTCAATGGAGCCACCGGTATTTCTGCCGGATATGCCACCAACATCCCACCACATAACCTAGGTGAAATAATTGATGCAACCATTAAAAGAATTGATAGTCCAAACTGTAGATTAGATACCATTTTAGAAATAGTTAAAGGCCCAGACTTCCCAACCGGTGGAGTTGCCGAAGGCTTAAAAGGAATCAAAGATGCCTTTGCTACTGGAAAAGGTAAAATAAATGTCAGGTGTAAATATGAAATAACCGGTCCAAAATCCAAAAGACAAATCATCATTTCTGAAATTCCTTATGAGGTCAATAAAGCCGCTTTAGTAAAAAAAATCGACGATATTAGAATTGAAAAGAAAATAGACGGTATTGCTGAAGTCAGAGATGAAACTGATAGAAATGGTCTGCAAATAGCCATCGACTTGAAAAAAGATGCCAACGAAGAATTAATCATCAATTATTTATTAAAAAATACCGACATGATGATTTCTTATAATTATAATATGGTTGCCATTGTAAATAGAAGGCCCATGGTTTTAGGTATTTTAGAAATTTTAGATGCCTATATTGCTCATCAAAAAGAAGTAATTACTAAAAGAACAGAATTTGATCTAAAAGTAGCTAAAGCTAGAATGCACATCTTAGAAGGTTTAATTAAAGCCTTATCTATATTAGATGAAGTAATTAAAGTCATTAGATCATCTAAAAATAAAGCAAATGCGATCGAAAACCTCCAAATAGAATTTGCTTTTACTAAACCTCAAGCCGAAGCTATTGTCAATTTACAACTTTATAAATTAACCAACACCGACGTTACCGAACTAAAAAAGGAAATGGAAGAAAAAGCCAAAGAAATAGCTATATGGACAAGTATTTTAGAAAATGAAGAAGCTTTAAAACATGTCATGAAAACTGAACTTAAAATGATCAAAAAAGAATATGCTACCCCAAGAAAAACCGAAATTAAAGATGAAGTAACTGAAATTAAAATTAGTGCTACATCATTAATTCCAAAAGAAGATTGCATAGTAGTAATTACAAGTGAAGGTTATGTCAAACGAGTATCTCTAAGAAGTTACTCAGCTTCTAATAATGATGAAACTGGACTTAAAGATAAAGATTTCAAAATAGCTATGTATGAAGCCAACACCATGGATACCTTATTATTATTCACATCACTCGGTAATTTCCTTTACGTTCCAGTTTACGAACTACCTGACTTAAAATGGAAAGACATGGGTAAACATATCAGCAATATCATTAAAATCAGTAGTGATGAAGATATTATAGCTTCCTACTTAACTAAAAACTTTAAAGAAGATGTAAACTTTCTATCATTCACTAAAAATGGTATGGTTAAACAAACAAACATCAAAGATTTAAAAGTTCAAAGATATTCTAAACCGGTAAATTTAATGAAATTAAAACCAAAAGATAAAGTAATATCAGTAGTAAAAGCTAAAAATGAAATTTTAGTGTCAACTAATAATGGCCTAGCTTTAAGATATTTAACTAATGAAGTCCCTGTCACCGGTCTAAGAGGTAGTGGTGTCAAAGCCATTAACTTAAAAGATGACTATGCCATTAGTGGACAATCATTTAACGAAGCAGAATATGCCTTATTTATAACAAATCAAGGAACAGCTAAAAGAGTTAAAGTAGAAGAATTTGATATTAGCTCAAGAGCTCGTAAAGGACTCTTAGCTATTAGAGATGTTAAAACTAACCCTTATAAAATAATTAAAGCCTTTGTTATAAATCATAAACAAGAAATTGGTATTTTAACAAATGAAATAACCTATCATAAATCATCAGAATTCCCAATTTGTGACCGTTATCAAACAGGATCTACTATTACTAAAGATAAAATTAAAAATGTTTTCATCAAAACAGAATTAATCTCATCAAAAGATTTAGAAAAAGCATCCGAAAAAATAGAAGAAGTTTCTAAAGAAGAACAAAAAACTTCAAAACAAAAAAAAGATAAACAAATATCTTTAGATCAAATTGATAACCAAATATTAACAATCGATGATTTTCTAAATGACATAGACCAATAAATCGCTTTTAATTAAGCGGTTTTTATTTACCAACACTATTTATAATACAACCGAATAATATATCAAGTTTCTTGTTTTTTATTAACAAATTAATATTTTTTTGAATTTTATTTTTTACTAAATAGTATAATTAATAGGAGGCGATATATGTATAATGTTATAAACCTGCCATACCCTTATTATGCTTTAGAACCCATAATTGACGAAAAAACCGTCAATATTCATTATAATAAACACCATAAAAAATATATGGAAAATTTAAACAAACTAACAAACTATAAAATGCCAATAGAGGAAATACCAAAAAGAATCGAAGAATTTCCTTTAAAAGATAGAGGAAAAATATTATATAATGCTGGCGGAATATTAAATCATAATTTGTATTGGCAAAGTCTAAATCAAAACCCAACCTTACCTAAAGGAAAACTATTAAATAAAATAAATGATACTTATGGTAACTTTAATAACTTCAAAAACAGCTTTATAGAAAAGTCAAAAAACTTAGTAGGATCGGGATACACTTTCTTAGTAACTGATAATGATGGTAATATATCGGTAATTAACATGGCTAACCAAGAAACACCTCTTTCTTATGACCTTATACCACTTTTTACAATTGACCTTTGGGAACATGCTTATTATTTAAAATATCAAAATAATAAAGATGCCTATATCGAAAATATTTGGAATAAAACAAATTTTGACCATGCCAGTCAAATATATGAATCATTATTTTAAATAAAAATACATATATTTATTTAGGAGGAGATACCATGAAAAAAATAGTACCATTTAAAAAAGACTTAAATTTTGATAAAAACATCTATGAAATTAGTAGTATATCACTAGAACACACCTTAAAACTAAAAGAAGAAAATCAAATATCAGGCCAGTTCATCATCAGTGGGACTTATAAACTAACAGAAGCTAGTGTCAATGTTGATCCATTTGAATACAAACTACCATTTGATATCAGCATCGATAAAAAATATGATACTAAAAACATCGATGTCGACATAAATGATTTTTATTATGAACTTATCAACAATGAAATCTTATCTATTAATATTGAAGTCGTCATTGACGGCTTAGAAGAAAGGAAGGAAATTACAATGCCAGAGGTAAAAGAAGTAACCACCTTACCAAAAGAAGATTCTAAAGAAATTAAGGAAACTAGGCAAGAGGTGGAAAACGAAGAAACCCAAACCATAAACCAAACATCAGAAGTAGAAGAAGTGGATAATACTGCAAAATCAATCTTTGAAAACTTAGACGAAAATGAAAGATACTCTGTCTATAAAGTCCATATCGTAACTGAAAATGATACTGTTGAATCCATCTTACAAAAATATCAAATAAATCAAGAAGAATTAGAAGCTTATAACGACTTAAACGACATGCAAATAGGTAGTAAATTAATAATCCAAGCGCATGAAGATTAATGAAATTTTAAAAAGTAAAGGCCTTATTGCCCGAAGCTACCGTAAACAAGGAAAAGTCACCATTATTGAAACTAATGATGGTAAATACATATATAAAGAAGGAAAGATAAATTCGCAAATTTTAAACTATTTAAAATCGCGCAGTTTTGATTACTTACCCTTCTTTTTAAATAGTGAAAATGACCCTTATCAACTTACAAATTATATAGATAACATGGACATTCCAAATGAGCAAAAAATATTAGACCTCGTAAGACTAGTTGCCTTATTACACAGTAAAACCACCCATTATAAAGAAATAGATTTAGATTACTATGAAAAAATATATGAAGATTTAGATAATAACTTAAACTATTTATATCTATACTATACAGACCTAATAACCATAATTGAAACCAAAGTATACATGAGTCCATCAGAACAGCTCATAGCCAGAAACATCACCAAAATATATGACCATATTAGCAGTACCAAACAACAGTTAGATCATTGGCACGCCCATATTAAAGAAAAAAGAAAAGAACGTCGCGTCGTTCTTCACAATAACTTAAAACTAGATCATTTTATAGAATCAAAATCTCCATATTTAATCAGTTGGGATAAAGCCAAAATTGGCAGTCCAGTCTTTGATTTATATAAACTATATCAAAACCATTGCCTAGATTTTGACTTTGAAACATTGTTAAATGAATATGAAAATCATTATCCACTAAAAAAAGATGAAAAAGAATTACTATTCATATTAATAAATGCTCCAGATTTAATTGATTTTAAACAAACAGAATATCAAAATTGCCTGCACATAAGTAAAATGATAGATAAACTTTATAAAACAGAAAACCTAATTTCACCAAAAGAGCCTAAAGATCGCGCAAAACAATAATATCATAAACACAAAAATCAAAAACACATTAAACCTAGATACAATAAAAATAGTAATCAGTATCTGATAAAAAAGAATAATCATACTAATCAAACATATAACTGTCCATTTACCACGCCCACACCAAAAATTCCGCATAATATCACCTATAATAACTTATTAATCATTAAAAAGGTTAATCATATTATAAGCCCACCTCTTGTATAAAAAAAATAATTAATGTATAATTTAATTAAGAATAGGGGATGAGCAAATGAAACAAAATGGCTTTATAACCTCCGCGCTTTTATATGGTATATTATCTTTGTTTTTAATATTAATCTTAGGTACCATATCAATACTAGCTAACCGAAAACTAGCCAACGATAAAATAAAGGAAAGCGTTTTAAACGATGTTCAAAAAATAGAAACAAATCCTAGCTGTTTTCAAACAGATATCAGTGAACTAGATAGCAATAACCTCCAAATAACTGGTTATGATTCTACATGTGAAAAAACTATATATATACCAAGAACCATCTATGGAAAAACAGTAGATTCAATTGGTCCAAAGGCTTTTGCCGATAAAAAAATAATTAACATCACTATACAAGACAACATTAAACAAATATATGTCAATGCCTTTACAAACAATGATGACATAGTCTTTTATATGATAACCACCAGCGATAATGTCAAAGGTGTTGGTAGTGATGAAGAAATAGCCAATGCCACAGGAACCACTTGGGGTGCCCAAAATGCCACTATTCATTGGGATGATTAAATCCCTTTTTTCTTGTGATAAAAAGATAAATATTGTATAATAAACTTAAGAAATGAGTGATTTTATGTTTATAGATGAAGCTGTAGTTGAACTTATTGCTGGTAGCGGTGGTAATGGATGTCTAGCTTTTAGAAGAGAAAAATATGTTGCTATGGGTGGTCCATTTGGTGGTAATGGTGGTAAAGGTTCAGATATTATTTTTAAAGTAGACAAAGGTCTAAATACCCTAGTAGATTTTAAGTATAAAAAAATCATCAAAGGTCATAAAGGTGAAAATGGTTTGGGTAAAGGAATGCATGGCAAAAATGCAGAAAATATTATCATTCCTGTCCCACCAGGAACTGTTATTACAGATTATGATACTAATTTAGTCATTGCCGATTTAACTAAAGATAATGAAGAAGTAGTCATTGCCAAAGGTGGTCGGGGTGGTCGTGGTAATATGGCCTTCGCCACCCAGTCTAATCCCGCACCACATTATGCTGAAAATGGCGAGCCGGGTGAAAAATTAAAAGTTAAAATTGAATTAAAATTAATGGCTGATGTTGGCTTAGTTGGCATGCCAAGTGTTGGTAAATCAACTTTTATCTCTAAAATATCAGCTTCTAAACCAAAAATAGCTGATTATCCATTCACAACCTTAAAACCTAATTTAGGCGTTGTTAAAACCTCTGATAATCGTAGTTTTGTCGTTGCTGATCTCCCTGGGCTTATTGAAGGCGCTTCTTTAGGTCATGGTCTAGGTGATAAATTCTTAAAGCATATCGAAAGAACTAGAGTAATAGCTCACATCATTGATATGAGTGCCTATACAAATGACCCTTATCAAGATTATATAACTATCAATAAAGAACTAGAAAACTTTGATAAATCATTAATGGAAAAACCGCAAATAATAATTGCTAATAAAATGGATATGCCTTCCGCTAAAGAAAACTTAAAAAAATTCAAACAAAAAGTAAATCAAGAAATTTATGAAATGTCTGCAATAAAAGGCGAGGGCATAGATAAAATAATTTTAAAACTAGCTGATATGTTAGATTCAATCCCAAAAGAAAACCTATATAAAAATGAAAAATTTGAAAGTCATGTTATATATAAATTTAAAGAAGAAAAGCCATATAAAATAACCAAAGAAAATGACACTTGGGTTATCAGTGGTAAAGAAGTTGAAAAACTAATTATTATGAGTAGATTAGATACCGACGAAGCTATTATGCGTTTTTCAAATAAATTAAGAAAAATGGGCATTGATGATGAACTGAAAGAGTTAGGCGCTAAAGATGGTGATCCTATTAGAATAATGGATTACGAATTTGAATTTAAAGAATAAAAGTAGGAGGAAGTAAAATGAAAAAATATCAGTGTACAATATGTGGATACATCTATGACGATGCCAAAGAAGATGTAAAATTTGAAGACTTGCCAGATGACTGGACTTGTCCAATCTGTGGTGCCCCCAAAGCTGTTTTCAAAGAATTAAAAGAAGATGCAAAACCAGAAATAAAAGACGAAGTAGAAACAGAAGAATTAACCGAATTATCAAACGAAGAAATTTCATATATTTGTTCAAACTTAGCTAAAGCCTGTGAAAAGCAGTATCTAGAAGAAGAACAGAATCTTTTCCAAGAATTAGCACTCCATTATCAAAATAAAGAAACTAATAAATTAGGTTCTTTACAAGATGTTCAAAATAAAATTAATGAAGACACCGAACAATTTAAAGAAGCTATGAATCAAGCTGATAAATACCAAGATAGAGGAGCCAAAAGAGTTATAAATTGGGCTTCAAAAGCTACAAACATGATGAATGTCATAATAACCAACTACCAAGAAAAAGGAATCGATTATATTAAAAACACTAAAATATGGGTATGTGATATCTGCGGATTCATCTATATTGGTGATATTCCTCCAAAAACCTGCCCAATCTGTAAAGTACCAAGTTTAAAAATATTGGAGGTGAAATAGTATGGCTAAATTTCATGCATATAGGAATTTAAAAATATGTTCAAAAGATTGTCTATGTCTATTTGTCTGTCCAACTGGCGCAGCCGATAATGAAACAGGTCAAATTGACTTTGAAAAATGCATCGGTTGTGGTGCCTGTGCCAATGCTTGCCCAGCTAGAGCCATCACTATGCTTCCAAATAAATACCCAAAACAACAACCAAAACAGCAACCAGTAGTAAATCAAATGTTTAAAATTGTCAATAATAAAATTGATGAAATTAAAATACTAAAACATCTTTTAAAAGAAAATAAAGAAGATGAAAAATTATTAAAAGCTTTAATTCATTCTAATAAGGTCATGATAGAAGATATTTTAAGAGAAGCTGGATACATGCTCCCGCAAAGCAAAAATACCAATGATTTACTCAATGATATTAAAGAAAATGGCGATAGTACATCTAAAGATATTGCCAGTAAATTACTAGATATAATCGAAGTTAATGAATAACAAAAATCTGAAGATTAAAGGGTTTCTTTTTGATTTTTCTTCGTTAATTAAAACAGCATAAACATCTCCTTGCATTACTTATATAAATAGTTTATAATTACAATAGGAAATAATAGACAATAAATAACAGTATTATATAATAGAAAAGGTGAGTCTATGCATAGAAACAAAAAGAAAAGAAGTATAGTAATAATCTTTTTAATTATAATTTTATTATGCATGGTTGTCGGGTATGCAACTTATTCAACTAACTTAAAGTTAAAAGGCACCTCTGAGATTACTTCCAGCTGGGATATAAAAATAACTAACGTCACGCAAGGAACTCCAAGTGGTCAAGCAGAAAATGCCATTGCTCCTGATTGGGATGAATTAAGTGCCTCTTTTGAAGCAAATTTATATTCCAAAGGCGATGCCATGGAATATGATGTCACAATAGAAAACAAAGGTAGTTTAGATGCTAAATTACAAAATGTCTTAACTAACATAGAAAAAGAAAATAATGAAGCTGTTAATATAACCTTTTCGGGCTATACCAAAGGAGAAATATTAAAAGCCGGAAGTATTAAAATAATCCATGTAAGAATAGAATATAACCCAAACTATGAAGGCGAAGAAACATCAAGTGAAGTAGAAATAAACTTTGATTATGTACAAAATAATAATGAAATATCACCGCCAGAAAATACTCACTTAGTAAAATATGACTGCACCACGAATGGAGGAAATGATTGTTCAAATAATAATGAATATTTATTAAAAGGCGAAGATGTTGATTTAACCAAAAAAGGTACAAAAGAAGATTACGATTTTATAGGCTGGAATACAGATAAATATTCTCAAGAAGCTTTAACAGAATTAAAAGTAGGAGAAGAAGATATAACTTTATATGCCATCTATAAAGCTAAAGACACAACACCGCCAATCATAGATAGTGTAAATACATCTACAACAACAAATAGTATCACAGTAATTGTCTCTGCCCATGATGATGAAAGTGGAATAGTAAAATATGAATTTTCTATAAATGATGGTAATTATATAGATAATGGCAATAACAATGTATATACATTCAAAGATCTAATGCAAGGAACAAATTATAATATAAAAGTCAGAGTAACAAATGGTATTGATTTAACAGCCCAAGATGTTGCTATTAAAGCCATAGATTTGACAGAAAGTGCAACAGAATCAGATGGGTTATATGAAGATAATACTGTTAATAATAGATACATATATAAAGGAAAGAGTCCCAATAATTATATACAATTCAACAATGAACTGTGGCGAATAATATCGGTAGAATCAGATAGAACAATTAAAATTTTAAGAAATGGTAGTATGCAAGCTAGAGAATATGATAATGCCAATAATCGTTCAAGCACATATTGTAATTCCAAAAGTAATGGATGCAATACATGGGGTAGTAGTACTACTACATATAATGCAAATAATGAAAAAGTAACATCTATATCAGATACTTATTCTAGTTCATCTACATATGCTTTACCAAGTCAAGTCGCAAGTCTAAACACATATTTAAACGGTGAATATTATAATAGTTTAACGAGTACCGCTCAAAGTCAAATAGATAATCATTATTTTAATATTGGAAATGTTTCTGTTTCTAGCAGCAATACCCTAGAAAAAGACATGTTAGAAGAAGGCAAATATAAGTGGCTAGGGAAAATTGGACTTTTAAATATAACTGACTATGTTAAAGCAAGTAATAATAGTAATTGTACAAAGGCTTCTGATTATGGTAGTAATAGTGCATGTTATAAAGATACTCCAAATCATAATTGGATGATAAATAATATGTCGAACACGCCTAGATTTATTAATGGTAAAAGTGGTAGTCGAAGTAATGTTTGGGGTATAAATAACACAGGTTATAATATTGGATCAAGCGGTCTTAGTAAAACTACCTATGGAGTATCACCTGCACTTTACTTAAAATCATCTGTAAAAATTGTTGGTGGTAAAGGAACAAGTACTAATCCATATATTTTAGGTTCTGGTGTAAGTACTAGTGAGTTAGAAAAGCCAACCTTTAGTGAAAGCGCAACAAAACCAAAAATAGTAACAATAACTTATCCAAGCGGTTGTGGTTCAACTTTAACCTGTTCATATCAAAAAGATAATGAAAGTGTAGTAAATGTTACAAGTAATACAGTAAACATAGAATTTACTAAAAGTGGGACTTTAGTAGCAAACGTCTCTGATGGAAAAAATACTGCGAGTAGTTCATATACCGTAACTATATTCCAAAATGGTGGCGATGCCATCTTAGGACAAGTTCCAATCGTTACAACAGGAGCCGGTTTATATAAAGATGCATATGAGGATGGTAGATACTTTTATAAAGGAAAAAATCCCAATAATTATATAACGTTTAATGATGAGAGCTGGCGAATAATTTCAATAGAACCGGATAAAACGATAAAGATAATGCGAAATGAAAGCGTTGGAAAAAGGTCATGGAATCTTCTTGGTGAATATAATGATTGGACATTCCCTGCTAGTTTAAATGTATATTTAAATGGAATTTACTTAACAAACAAACTAAATTCCACAGCTCAAAGTCAAATTTTAGCCAAAGACTTTAGTATAGGAACAGTGGGAATACATGAAAAAAATTTATCAGGTACTATATCAAGTGAAAATAGTATTAAGTGGAACGGAAAGGTCGCTTTACCAACGGTAAGTGAATATATAAGAAGTAATAGTAATCAAAGCGGTTGTGGAAGTGTCTATAAATTAACAAGTGCTACCACTTGTAATAAAACCACATGGATGTACATAGAAGATGATTGGTGGCTATTAACATCAGACGCTACTTATGGTGATGATTCATTTTATGTGTTAAGTAATGGTCAGTTAAATACTGATAATGAAATTGTTTTTTACGCAATACGTCCAGCTGTTTATATCTCATCAACAGTAAAAATTGCAGGAGGTACAGGCACTTCAAATGATCCATTTACTCTTGGTTGATAAAGTTATAAACGGAAAAGAAGAATTTATATTTCTTCTTTTTGTTTGCTAGGAATTTGTTACTATAAAAATTAGAAATCAAATAAGTTAAAATATTGTGTATTTAATAATCACCTTTGAAAGTAAGTACTCAAAGCCTATTTATTCTTAAATTTAAAACTAAAGCCAAATAATTATTAATAGTAACCTTTTTCTATAAAATAAACCATAAAATTTACTATTTTACAAAAACTAGTCAAAATTTTACAAAAAAAGACAAAAATATGGTAAAATTATACTAGGGTGATATACATGGATAACATTGTAGTAGTAATAGGCGCCTCAGCTATGACAACTCTATTAGTTGTTTTTATCGTCTTAGGTATTTTAAAAAGCCGTAAAAAAAAGAAATATAAAAAAATCATTGAAAACTTAGATTATCAAAAAAATAGACTGGACACTTCACCAGTTGGACCAGAATTAGCTAAAGTAGAAAGCTACGTCGGTAATGAAAAATTAGAAGTACTATATAACAACTGGAAAGAAAGATTAAATGACATTAAAGAAATAAAAATCCCTAAAATAACCGATATGTTAATCGAAGCTGAATATTCATTATCCCAAAAAGATTATAAAAGTACCATGTATAAAATTGCCAAACTAGAAATGGAAATATATAAAGTAAGAGCTTCTTCTGCCTTTCTATTAAATGAAATAAAAGATATTACTAATAGCGAAGAAAGAAATAGGGGAAGCATCACTAAATTAAAAGCTAAATATCGTGAACTATATGAAAAATTTGATGAAACTAGAAATGAATTTGGTCAGTTCAAAGATATAGTAGCTATGCAATTTGAAAATATCACTAAAAGGTTTGAGGACTTTGAAGTCTTAATGGAAAACAATGAATACACCGAAGTGCCAACTATTTTAAAAGCTATAGATGACCTATTAAAACATATGGAAGTAGTTATTGATGAATTACCATCCATTGTTCTAATTGCTGAAGGCATATTACCTAAAAAAATGGAAGAAATATATGCAATTTATCAAAAAATGGTTGCTGCCGGTTATCCATTAGATTATTTAAATGTCGAATATAATATCGAAGAAGCTAAAAAGAAAATTGCTGATATACTAGATAGAGCTAAAGTTTTAAACTTAGAAGATAGCTTGTTTGATTTAAAAGTATTAACTGAATATTTTGAAAATCTATTCACTGATTTTGAAAAAGAAAAAGTTATTAAATCAGATTATGATGAAGCCAATAAAACATTATATACAAAATTAAAGAAAATCAACACCTTAGTCAAAGACATATTCGCGCAAATGGATGACTTAAAACAGTTGTATAGTTTATCAGAAGATAGTATTAAAGCTCTATATGAAGTAAAGTCAGATTTAGAAAGTTTAAATGAAGATTATGCCACTTTGATAAATCATACAAGTAATCATAGCTTTGCCTATTCTAAACTCACCGAAGAAATAGAAACATTAGTAGTTAGACTATCCAATATTGAATCCAAATTAGATAATACCTTAAATGTTATTGGCAATATGCACGATGATGAAATGCGTGCTCGCCAGCAACTATCCGAAGTTGAAGATCTTCTTAAAAATGCCCAAAAACAAATTAGATCATTTAACTTACCGGTTATTCCTAATCGCTACTACGTTGAATTAAAAGAAGCTAAAGATGCTATGAAAGAAATAATTAAAGAATTAGATAAAAAACCAATCACCATCGAAACATTAAACACTAGAGTTGATACTGCTAGAGATCTAGCTCTCAAACTTTACGGTAAAACTAAAGACATGATGAAAACTGCCATGTTTGCTGAAATGGCTATCGTCTATGGCAACAGATATCGTTCATCTGAAAAAGACTTAGATCGTAATTTAACATATTCAGAAATGTTATTTAGTAAAGGTGACTATAAAAAATCTTTAGATTTAACCATTAACTCATTAAATAAAATTGAACCAGGTATCTATGAAAAATTATTAAAATTATATGGTGGAAAAGAAAGAATGAGTGAATAAACCAAAAACAACCACAAAATGGTTGTTTTACTTTGAAAAAAATTAAAAACATAGTATAATTACAGAGGTGGTGAGAAGTAATGCACAAACTAATTATGATTAAATATGGCGAATTAACGACTAAAAAAGCTAATCGTAAAATTTTTATTAACATTTTAACTCAAAATGTCGAAAAAGCTTTAAAAGATGAAAAAGTAGAAATATTTAAAGACCAAGTAAGAATGTTTATAAAGTGTAATGATGCTAATAAAATTGCCAGCAAATTACAAAAAATATTTGGTATACATGGTATAGTCATCGCTTATAAAGTAAATAATAATATCGAAGATGTTCTAAAAAAATCATTAGAAATAATGGACAAAAATAAACAAACTTTTAAAGTCGTCACAAAACGCGCCGATAAAAGCTATCCCATTCATTCTATGGATTATAGCCGTAAATTAGGTGGACTTATTTTAAAAAACTCAAATTTCAAAGTTGACGTTCATACTCCTGATATAACTTTAACTGTTGAAATAAGAACTGAAGGAACATTTGTATATACAAATGAAATCAAAGGAGCCGGTGGATATCCAGTGGGCGTCGAGGGCAAAGGACTATTAATGTTATCTGGTGGTATAGATAGTCCGGTTGCTGGATACTTAACCTTAAAGCGTGGAGTTAATGTTGAATGTCTATATTTTGAATCTCCACCTCATACCAGCCAAGAAGCTAAAAATAAAGTAATCAAACTAGCTAGTATAATAAATGAATATTCTGGAAAAGTAAAAGTTCATGTTGTACCATTTACTTCAATTCAAGAAGCCATTTATAAAAATTGCCCCGACATTTATATGATAACCATTATGAGGCGAATGATGTATCGAATTGCCGCACTTTATGCGGAAAAAATTGGCGCCAAAATATTAATTAATGGTGAAAGCATTGGACAAGTTGCCAGTCAAACATTAGACAGTATGGTATGTATAAATAATGTCACAAATATGCCTGTAATTCGTCCAGTCGCCTGTTTCGATAAACTAGAAATAATTGACATTGCCAAAAAAATAAACACCTATGACACCAGCATCTTACCATATGAAGATTGCTGTACTATCTTTGTCCCAAAACATCCAGTCATCAAACCAGAACTGGAAAAATGTATAGAATATGAAAACAACTTTGACTATCAAACCTTAATTGAAAAAGCCGTAAATAACATCGAAACAATAACCAATTTTGACGAAAATTTTGACGATCTTCTTTAACAAAAATTACCAATAAAAAAAACGCATTAATTCTCCAAATGTACACAATATATAAATGTACAGGAGGTGAAAATGTATGACTAATAATAGTAATCGTTTAGTAGTTCCTGGCGCTAAACAAGCAATTGAACAAATGAAATATGAAATTGCTAACGAATTAGGCGTTAAAATGGGACCAGATGCAACTAGTAGAGCTAATGGTTCAGTAGGTGGAGAAATTACTAAAAGACTTGTACAAATGGGTCAACAACAAATTTCAGGTTCTAATTATACTAAATAATTAACCAACAATATATAGAGACAGTGTAAATTTACTGTCTTTTTTCATATACTAGGAATTTGCTTTGTAAAAATTAAAAAAGCATTTACAAGAACAAATGCTTGTGATGTACTGAGTACATCAAAGATTGAAGGTTATGGCATGAATATATTAAAAGGCTATGTATTTAGAATGTGTCCAATTAAAAAACAAGAACAGCTAATTAATAAAACAATAGGCTCTACAAGATTTATATATAACTATTTTTTAGATGATAAAAT
>CALVXV010000009.1 GCA_944371685.1 uncultured Bacilli bacterium
AAAGATGACTGTTTTTTTAAAATATAGTATAATTATTTTGTGGTGTTTATGAATAGAATTTTTGATGTAAAGATTAATGTGATTGATAATGTTGATTTGGATATAATAAATAGTATAGAAGAAAAATGTTTTAAAGGTGAAAGTTTATCACAAAATGAACTTGATTATTATTTAAACTATGTTATTTATCAAACTAGAGAAATTTTAGCTTTAAATAAACAAAAAGAGCTTAATGATTATAGTTTTGATTTTATGTGTGATACAGCGCAGTCTATTATAGCTAGGTATTTTGATAAATTAAATATAGCTTATAAACCTGTGGAAACAGGTAAAGCAATTACCAATGACATTTTAGGTCATAGTTTTTTACTGGCAGATTTTACGGTTGATGGGGAAGATAAAACTTATATTTTAGATCCTACGTATAATCAATTTTTTGGTGTAGACAAGTGCAGCGAAAATAATTTTAAGATAATTAATGGAATTGTGGTTCAAACTCCGGATTTAGGTTATTTTGCTTTAAAAGAAGATGAGAATAATCAAAATGTTATAAAGAATTTGATTAGATGTGGATATATGGAATTAACTGAGGACAATGCGAAAATATATGGTGATTTATTTTATAAAACTAAAACAGGAAATATAAATTATTTTAATTCTAAACTTGGAATGTCTGGTGACATTTATATTAAAGGTTTTAGAAATTCTGATGCACGTTTAACTTATAGTGCTGATGAACTTTTAAAAATGGGACTTGATTTAAAAACGGTTTATAAAGAAAATTTAAAAAAAAAGAATAAATGAGTATAATTTTTTTGTAATTTTCCACAATATATATTGAGGAGGAAAGTTATGAAAAAAGTATTATATTTTTTAGTGGCAATAGTTTTACTGACAGGCTGTAGTTGTACGGCTGATATGGGTAATACACCAACTAAAAAAGTTGAAGAATATTTGAATAAGTATCAGACTAATGATGAGGATGTTGTTAGTGATTTAGATGATGTACTTACTAATGATATTACTTTAACTGATGATGAGCGCACTAATTATAGTGATTTTATGAAAAAGCATTACCAAGATTTACAATATGAAATTAAAGATGAAAAAATAGATGGTGATGTGGCAACTGTTGATGCGGAAGTTACGGTTAGAAATTATGCGGATGCAATTAATGAAGCTAATCAATATCGGTTAAATAATGCGGATGAATTTGATGATACTAATACTTTTGCAACTTATAGATTAAATAGATTAAAAGAAGTAACTGATACTGAAACTTATACAATTACTTTCCATTTGACTAAAGAAAATGATGAGTGGAAGGTTGATAATTTAAGTGATGATGATTTGAGAAAACTTAGTGGTATGTATGGTGTTACGGATGTTAATTCTATAGATACTGATAATACTACTGATGATAATGATGGCATTATTGGTGATATGATAGAAGATGCGACTAATGATAAAGCTGATGATACAAATAAAGATACAACTGATGATAATAATGCTAATCAAGCAACAACTAATGATAATAATGCTAATCAAACAACAACTAATCCATAAAGTGTAGAATTTGATTTCTACATTTTTTTGTGGTAAAAAAATATTTACGTTAATGTTTGTATGTGTTATAGTGGATATATCAAAGATATAATTTATTGATATTAAAGTTTAGGTATTTGTAATTAAAAAAGCTTGACTCTCTAGTTTACTGTAAGGTTATAATGAATATGGAAGGCGGTGAGATGATGGTTTATAAAATCGGTGATTTTGCAAATTTAGTAAATATTTCAGTAAGAACGCTTAGATATTATGATGAAATTGGTTTGTTAAAGCCTTTTATTGTTGATAAGTTTACCAATTATAGATATTATACTGATGATAATGTAGTGGAGGCACAGTTTATTACATTATTAAAAGAAATAGGTTTTACTTTACAAGAAATTACCGATTATAAAAGCTTGTTAAATGATTTTGATAATGATGATGGGGCTAATGAATTTTTACTTAGAAAACAAGCGCAAATTTCTGAGGAGATGGAAAGGCTTCAAAGGCAATATGACAGGATTACAATTTTGAGGAAGAAATTTAAAGGTAAAGTTTTAACTTTAATGAAGGAGGATAAAAAATGAATAAAAATTTGATTGTAAATGGAGAATATAAAAGTGGTAAAACATTTGGAATAATTATGCCAATAATTAATGAACTTGTAGAAAATAATAATAGTTTGTTATTTATTGATAAAAATTATGAATATTATGGAAAATATGCGAATGAATTAAAAGAAAAAGGTTATGAGGTTAAGATTTTAAATTTTGATGATACGATGTATAGTGACAGTGTTAATGTACTTGAAGTTCCTTATAAATATTATAAAGAGGGTGATAAAGATAAGGCTTATGAATTACTTAGTGAGATTGTGAGTGCGATATTTCCTGCAGAGATTGACAAGGATCCTTTTTGGACTGATTCAGCTATATCTTTGGTTCGAGGTTATATTTTAAAATTGTTTGAACTAGCTAATGATGATGAAATTAATTTTTTAAGTGTTTCGAGGTTTTTAGAGACTTTGGATGAAGAAAATGTTAAAGAAATTAGTGATTTTCTTTTAAAAAGTGGTAATGAAGTGGCTCATCGTGATTTAGTTTCTGTTTTGTCAGCTCCTTATGAGACGAGAGCTAGCATTTTATCAGTGACAAGAATTCATATAAATAAAATAGTTAATTATGAAAATAAGTTAAATATTATTAGCAATGAAGGATTTAAGTTTAGTGATTTTTTAGTGACAAATGATAATAAAAAAAGAGCATTATTTTTAATGCCTAATATGGAAGATAGTAATGAGCTTATTAATATGATTATAGCGTTAGCATATCAAGAATGTAGAAATCAAAATTGGTATTTTATTTTAGATAATTTTGATATGATTCATAAAATGAATAAATTTAAAGAAATGTTTTTAGCAGCTAATTATAGAGGTATTTATATGGTGATTGGTACCCGTGATATTGATAGTATGGTTAGTGAATATGGTAAGGAAATATTGCAGGTTTGTGATATTAAAGATAGTAAAGATTTAGATGATAGTAATGTTAAAGTTTTCCCTTTTATTTTAAGTAAAGAAGAATTACCTGTTTTAAAGAAAATAAAGATTAAGACGTATGATATTTTAGAGGCGATGAGTAAATAAGTGGACATATTTGTCCATTTTTTTGTATATACTTTTTTAGGTGGTATATATGAAGAAATGGCTTTTAATACTCCTTTTATTTTTACCTTTTAAAGTTTTTGCATATTCGACTAGTGCGAAATCGGCTATTTTAATGGATATGGATAGTGGTAGAGTAATTTATGGTAAGGATGTACATTATGTTCAAAGTGTGGCCTCTATTTCTAAAATTATGACAGCAATTGTGGCTATTGAAAATAGTGATATTAATAAAGAGGTGATTGTTGGAGATGAGATTTTAAAAGCTTATGGTTCAGGAATCTATGTACAAATTGGTGAGAAGATTAAGTTAAGGGATTTACTTTATGGACTGATGCTTAGAAGTGGTAATGATGCGGCACTGGCTATTTCGGTAGCTGTTAGCGGTGATACAGATAAATTTGTTAATCTTATGAATGAAAAAGCTAAGAAATTAGGGATGAAAAATACAACTTTTAATAATCCTAGTGGTTTAGATGAAGAAAAAGGCAATTTTTCTTCGGCTTATGATATGGCCCTTCTTATGAGTTATGCGATGAAGAATGAGGAATTTAGAAAAATTACAGGAACTCGTGATTATACGGTAAAAACAAATAAAAATGTTTATAAATGGCATAATAAAAATAAATTACTTTCAAGTTATAAATATATTACAGGTGGTAAAACAGGGTTTACAAAAATTGCGAAAAGGACTTTAGTGACAAGTGCAAGTAAGAATGATGTAAATTTAACGGTGGTCACGATTAATGATGGTGATGACTGGGATGACCATAAAAATTTGTATGAAGAAGCCTTTAGTGAATATACTTCATATATGATTTTAAGTAAAGGTGAAGTAAATATAATCGGTGAGAATTATTATAAAAATGATAGCCTTTATTTAAAGAATGATTTTAAATATTTACTTAGAGAAAATGAGAAGGATATTTTAAAATTAAAATATGAGATTAATAAGAAAAGAAAGTATAAGTCAGGTGATAAAGTTGGGGTAGTTAAGGTTTATTTGGGTGATGATATAGTGCATAAAGAAAATATATATGTTAAAAAAAATGAAGTTAAAAAAAGTTTTTGGGATAAAATTTTAAGTTGGTTTAAAAATGATTAATAAACTATGGGTAGGGCTTATTGTTTTGGGTTCTTTATGTTTACTAGTTACGGGGAAAAGTGATGTTTTAAATGAACAAATTTTATCTAGTGGTAAGGCGACGTTGGAACTGGTAATGCAGATTTTTCCTTTGATGTCACTTTGGCTTGGTATTATGAATATAGCTAAGGAGTCAGGGTTACTTTCGAAACTTTCAAAATTTATTTATCCACTTTTACATAAAATTTTTCCGGAAATTCCGAAGAATCATGAGGCTTTTGGTTTTATATCTTCTAATATACTTTCAAATATGTTTGGGCTTGGTAATGCAGCAACGCCTTTTGGTTTAAAGGCAATGGAGTCTTTACAAAAGTTAAATAAAAATAAAGAGGTGGCCAGCAGGAGTATGATTACTTTTTTGGTAATTAATACATGTGGGCTTTGTATAATTCCGACGACAATTATTTCGCTTAGAATTTTATATGGTAGTGAGGATCCTTCTTTTATAGCTATTCCTTGTTTTGTGGTTAGTTTAATATCATTATTATTTGGTTTATTAATTGATAGACTTTGGAGTAGGAGGGATCGTAGGTGAGAATAATTTCTAGTTTATTTATTCCGGTTATAGTTTTAGTGGTGATAATTTATGGAGCTTATAAGAAAATAAATGTTTATGATAGTTTTGTTAGTGGAGCAAAAGAAGGGTTGCCGATGGTTTCGTCAATGTTTTTTTCTTTGTTGGCGATGATATTTGGGGTTAATATATTTTTGAATAGTGGAATTATTGATTATTTTTTTGATTTTTTAAAACCACTTTTGGTTTTGATTCATGTGCCGGCTGAGGTGTTACCGGTGGCGATTATGCGACCACTTTCTGGTAGTTTTGGGTTGGCACTACTTAATGATATGTATAAGTTATATGGGCCTGATAGTTTTATTAGTGTATTAGCTTCGATTATTCAAGGTTCGAGTGATACGACTTTATATGTAATTACACTTTATTTTGGAACAGTGGGGATTAAGAAGATTAAGTATGCGCTTTGGGTAGGGTTATTTACTGATTTATTTATGGTTGTTTTAACATTGATTATCGTCCCCTTGTTTTTTTAGGCTTTATTATGTATAATTTTGATGGGTGATTTGTGTGGAGAGATTGCAGAAGATTATTGCCAATAGTGGATATTGCTCTAGGAGAAAAGCGGAAGAGTTAATTGTAAATGGTAAAGTAAAAGTAAATGGTGAAGTGGTTAATACTTTGGGATGTAAAGCTAGTTATGGTGATACAATAATTATAAATGGGGTTACTTTAAAGTTGGAACCTAAGGAATATGTTCTTTTATATAAACCACGTGGGGTGGTGTCAAGTGCGCATGATGAGAAGGGACGTAAAACAGTTGTCGATATTGTCGAGAGTGAAAATAGGTTATATCCAGTTGGTAGATTAGATTATGATACAAGTGGCTTGTTGTTATTAACTAATGATGGGGAGCTTACTAATTTGCTTATTCATCCATCACATGAGGTGGAAAAAGTTTATTTAGTTAAAATAGATGAAGTAGTTAATCCTAGTTTGGTTAAGAGTTTAGCTAATGGTGTTATAATAGATGGCAAGAAAACTGGTAGAGCTAGGGTTAAGATTAAAAAAATTGATAAAAAGAAAAAAAGTTCTTTAATAGAACTTACGATTTACGAGGGAAGAAATCATCAGGTTAAGAAAATGTTTGAAGCGATTGGTTATAAGGTTTCTAAGTTAAAAAGAGAGAAGTTCGCTGGCCTTACTTTAGCGGGTTTAAAATCTGGTGAGTATCGACATTTGAATATAAAAGAAGTAAAAACATTATATGCGGTAGCTAAAAGATAGCTACTTTTTAATTTTGATGTTGATTAGTTTATGGTCACTTAAATTATTATCAATGACTTCAATATTTTCAATATTAAAATTATTTGGTATGAATATATGATCTGGGGTTTTTAGGTTATGATTTTTTTTATGAGGTTTAAAGGTGTTTTCTTTAAGGGAAACTAGTTTACAGTTTTTTGTCTGCATGTATTTTACAAAATCTTGAAAAATTGCATTTTCAGTGTTTAAATTAAAATCGCCAGTTAAGATGATTGGATAATGATTATTTTTTGTAATGATTTTTTTAAGTGCTTGTAATTGATTTTTTTTGGCAATATTATTTAAATGATCTATATGGGTATTGATGATTGTTATTTTTGTACTTGCTTTTTCTATGGTGGTGACAGTGGCGATTCTTGGAAATACTGATAATAGACTACGTTTGCCAAGTTTGTTTATATTTTTTGATAGAGAATAGGTTTTAGATTGAATTATTTTTTGATTAGTGAAGATAGAATTTTTTTCGCCAAACCGATTATACCAAAGGCTTTTTTTAGAAAATCTATTTTGTCCAGTGAAGGTATAATTTTTTAAGTAGTTTTTTAATTGATTTTCATAAGCGTCGGTTAGTTCTTGAACACATATGATGTCGGTTTTATTTTGAGTTATGATGTTTGAAAATATTTTTGGATATGGGCCACCATCGTAGTTTTTAATATTTACTTTGTTTTGCAGATTAAAGTTTATTATTGTTAGTTCCATGTTTTTTTCCTTTCTTTTTAGATATTAAAAAGAAAACACTACTTGTTTTCTTCATTAATTTCAATAGCTTCAGTTGGACAACCTTCAGCGGCCATTTTTACATCGTCATTAATTTCATCTTTTATGACTTTTGCTAATCCATCATCATCAAATTCAAAGACTTCTGGACAGGTAGCCGTACATGCGCCACAGCCGATGCATTTGTCTTTGTTTATGGTAACTTTTGTCATTTTTAATACCTCCATAAAAATTATAAATAAAACTAGTAAAAAAAGCAAGTGTTACTTTTAAAATACGACAAAATATGATATTATTAATAATAAGAGGTGGTAGTGGTGGCATCAAGGATGGAGAGGTATTACAAGAAGGAAATTCAAGGTAATTCTAGGACTAAACGTAATACTAGACTTTATAATAGTATTTATTCTTATGGTAAGTATAGTAATATTGAAGGGATTGCTTCTATTGATAATACTAATGAGATAGATATTACGAAAGTTAAGAAGATGCTTGATAATAGAGAAAAGTATCAAGCTGAGAGAAGATATAGAAAACTGACTAATGATGAGCCGGTTCAAGATTTACCGGTAATGCGCAGCAAATATAAAGATGATAATGAACGAACTTATGATATTATGGATGTTTTGTCTAAGGCTAGAGAAAAAAAGGAACCTGATGATAAGGAGCGAGTACTTAGTAAAACTAGTTATGATGTTTTAAAGAGTTTGGATTTAAAAAGGCAGGTAAATAGACAAGATTTATATGATGATGGTTTGGATAGTATGGTTCATACTATTTCTAATACTAGCGCACTTAACAAGTTAGATGATGCATCTTTGGCAGCTGATTTGTTTAGTGATTTACAAGGGCATGATGAAAATACGCAGGTTGGTCAAATTAATGATATAAAAGAATTGATTAAAACTCAGCAGTACGATAAAAAAGAACAAACTATGGATAATTCGTTCTTTACATCTGATTTAAAATTAAAGAAAAAAGATTTTGTTGGCTATGGTGATGAGAATAAAAAAGGTTCAGTGTTTAAGACTATTTTTGTGACAATTCTTATTTTGGGTATTATTGCGGTGATTGGTATTTTGATTGTTCAAAAGTTAGGTCTTTTTTAAACTTTTAAAGAAGGTTATTAGAGGAATAATTAAATAAGCTATATATAGAATGTATATTAATTGATGCTCAAAGTAGGCAATTTCGGTACCTTTAGTTATAAAGATAATACCGGTTAAAAAAGCGGTAATTAAACAAACGATAATCATAATGATATTGTTTGTTTTTTCTTTGATTTGAAAGGTTTCTTCTAAGGCTTTTTTGATGAAGAAAAGGGAGATTATGATTTGAACAAAGAGAGCTAAAAACCATTCTAGGGATAATATACTTTCAACTCTATCAATGATATCTAAGACACTGACTCTTTTTAAAAGGTGGAAGCTAGGGTAGTTGTATAGCTCTGATAGATGAATGCCAAATATACTGATGGTTAGAAATACGACATTTAAAAGTGAAAGTCCGCTGATGAGATAGAAGATGAAGCTTTTTTTAGGAGAGTAGTTAATAATGTTGTTTTTAGGAATAATGTTTAAAAGAAATAAGGGGACAATGTTGAAACCGATGAAGCAGAAAGTTCCATATAAAATATTGCTTGGATTATTATTTAAAATGGGTTTGATATTATTGATATTGATGTTACCGACAAGGCCTGATAATATTATAACAATAAAGAATAGTGATATATAAAACATGATAAGACTTACTTTACTAAAAGTATGGAAGTTTTTGGTTATGGTATAAATTACTGGAAGTATTAAGGTGATAATTATTATTATGGTTGGTGTGCGATATAAGTACTGGGAGTCTATAAAGTGAACGATTATCCAAAAGCTACATATGGCAAAAATTAAAGTACTGGCAATTAGAATAAGATTTAAGATAGTGCCAAATTTGCCTAATATTTTTTTATTGATTTGAATAATGTTTTTATCTGGATATTTGTTTTTTAAATATGAATATAGAGAAATTGGAAGTAAGCCGATGATGATAGCAATAAGTATGCTTATCCAGGAGTCTTGGTGAGCGGTGTGCAGAAGTATTTCGGCGGTTATTTCGATAAAGGTGGCTCTAGTTAGGAACCACAAAAGGGTATTATATTCTAATGAGGTTATTTTTTTCATGATTTTTCCTCCTTTATCGTGTTTAGTAAGGAACCAGTAGCGTCTATTTTTAAATTGGTTTTAATTTGGACATTTAGATTAGGAAAGTATTTAGAGTTCCAATTTTTTTCTAGTTTTTTCCACTTTTGAGGGTTATTTTTATATATTAGATTACCAAAGCCAAAGATATCGGCTTTATATTTACTTTGGACGTTTTTGACGATTTTAGTTAAGTCTTTGGTTAGGGATTTAGACCAAGCTTTTTCTATTTTATTTATTTCTTTATAATCTTGAATGTCTATTTTGTTATTAATATTATAGATGTCGCCAATGCCACTAATAGTAATTTCGACGTTTTGCTTATCTTTAATTTTAATTTTAGATTTTAAAGAGTAAGTTTCAATACTGATATCTTCATTTTGATATTTGACATTGTAGTTTACTTCTTTGGCTTCGCCTTTTAAAACGTTAATGGCCCAGCTTTCTTTTTCAGTGGAGAAGCTTTGTAATTTATCACCTTTATATATGGCAAGAGGACCTAAAACGAGATAGGATTCTGGTTCGGTGGTTTCGAGATTTTTTTCATTGCTACCTTCTTTGACACTACCTTTGATGGTGATGGATGGTAAGACAGGATCGTAGCCTTTTTCTAATATTTGACTTACGAAGTTACTATAGGTAATAGATGAGGCGATTGATTTGGTTTCGGAATTGGATTCGATTAGCGTGGCGATACTTTGTGATGGAAATGATTCTAGGGGTGAGACTATTTTTAAGATATTTTTGGCTTTTTCGTCTTTGGCTTGTAGAAGATAGAATTTTTTTCTAGTTTGAGGGTTACGAAGAAGCCAGTCAGATATTTTTAAGAAACCATCTTTAGCAATTTCTTCGGAGATTATAACGACATTGATGTGACCTAGATATATTTGTTTTGGCACTATTTGTTCAATTGATTTAGAGGCTTCGGCGATGGTTTTGCCTTTACTTGAATAAACAGTTGTTTTAGCTTCACCTTCTTTAGCAGAAGTTTGGGCTTTGGGAGAGTTGGCGATGAGGAAGCTTAGTTCATATTCGTCATCAGTTTTATCAAAGGCGACTGCGGTGACTATGGATAGGTTGTTTAATTCTTCATAGCCATTACAACCGGTTAAGGTCATGGTGATAATGAAAGATGCTAGAAGTAAAATTATTTTTTTCATTTTGTCCTCCTTTGTCTATGGGGATTTAGAGTACTTATGTAATCTGGTCTATTTATAATTTTTTCTTCGGGAGCTTTATAGATGGCATTGTTTTGATCTTTTTTAGAAAAAGGAGCAAATGGTGATAGGTAACTTGTTTCGAGGTTTTCTAACGATGATAGTTTGACGAGCCAGATAATAGCAAAGGCTAAAATACCGATGATACCTAAAATACTGGCAGCTAGTATGAAGATGAAGCGCCATGACCTAATACCGTTCATGAAGTCGATGTCGGTGAAAACGAGGCTACAGATGGAAGTAAAAGCAACGACGATGACGGTTATAGGTGAGACGATGCCGGCGTCGACGGCCGCTTGACCTAGGACTAAAGCGCCAACGATACTCATGGCGGCGGACATACTACTGGGACTTCTTAAATCGCTTTCTCTCAATATTTCAAAGATGGTTGTTAATAAGATTATTTCAAAAGTGGTTGGAAAGGGGACACCTTCTCTTTGGATGGCTAGAGATATTAATAATTTATCGGGGATGGTGTTTTGGTCATAGGTGGTTATAGCGATGTAAATAGCTGGGGTAAAGACGGTTATAATTAAAGCAGCTATTCTTAAGATTCTAGTGAAGGTGATATTAGATGATTTTTGATTTTGGTCCTCAGAGGTATGGAGATAGTCGATTAGGACATTTGGTAAGATTAAAGTGAAGGGACAGTTTTCGACGAATATGACAATTTTTCCAGATAGTAAGGCTTGGGAGACGACGTCAGGTCTTTCGGTACTTTGAATTTGGGGAAAGACAGATTTTTCTTTGATTAAATAATCTTTGATATTACCACTATCTAAAACGCCATCAACATCAATTTTTTTAAGTCTTTTTTTTATTTCTTTTAATTTTTTAGGATCGGCAATACCATTTATGTAAGCGATGCTGACTCGGGTTTGGGTTCTTCGGCCTAATTTTAGTTCATCAAACCAAAGATTTGAGTCTTTGATTCGTTTTCTAATTAAACCAAGGTTTTTAGAATGACTTTCAGTAAAACTATCTTTAGAACCTCTAAGTATTGGTTCGCTGGTTGATTCGGTAACGCCTCTATCTAAGTTGGCTCTTGTTTCCATGACGATGGCTTCTTCTATGCCGTCGGTTACAATAATAGTAAAACCACTTGATAAGAAGTAGGGAAACTGTGAATAGTCATTTATGGTAAATAACTGGCTATTAAATAGGTTGTTTTTTAGGGCATCAAAAATGTTTTGAAATAGAGTTTTATTATTGCCGGCATACAAGGTTCCCTTGATGATAAAGTCACTGATGGTGCTGGCTTGGGATGAGCTTTCGAGAAAAATAATACCGACATTGATACCTTTGAAATTTATAAGTCTAGTGTTGATATCGGGGCTATTACCATATAGTTTTTTGGTTTTTTCGATGACTTTTTTGGCATTTTTTTCAATTTTTTCCATAATATTCCTACTTTCCTTTTTATATTATGGGCAAAATGTTTTTGTTTATGTTATAATTCTTAGAAAGCAAGTTTAATTTATTTATAGTGTGAAACTTTTTTTGACAAAAAAGCGAAAAATGTTTCACACTTTTGCTTAAGGTGTTATAATATAGTAAAAGGAATTGATAATATGAAGAATGATTTTGAATTGATGAATGTTTTAGCGCGCAAACAGGATTTAGAAGAAAGATTAGCTTCCATGATTTATGGCTCGATAGAGGTAAGAGAAAAAGATGGGAAGAATTATATTTATTTACATTATAGAGATAATGGTGTGCTTACTACAAAGTATGTGGGTGAATATTCAGATGCGATGTATAATTTGATTTTGAGTAATAATGTAGAGGTAAAGAAAATAAAGAAGGAAATTAAAACTTTAGAAAAAAAGTTGAAAGAATTAGGGTACAGTTCACGAGAGTTAAGTGATAAGGTGAAATTAAATATTGATTTTGCGAAAAGAAATATGGTTAATACTATTTATGATCAAGCAATATTGGAAGGCGTTGCAACTACTTTTGTAGATACTGAAAATATTATTGAAGGTGGGAAAGTAAATAATATGACTTCTGATGATATTATGAAAATTGTTAATTTAAAACATGCTTGGGAATTTATTTTAAATGAAGATGTTATTTTATCTTTAGATAATTTTTATTTACTTTCACAGATTAATAAATTAGTTATAGAAGGGTTTTATTATAATGCGGGTGTAGTTAGAAGTACGCCAGTTAGAATAGGAGGAACAAAGTGGTTTTTTAGCATTCCTGTTCAAAGTGAGATAATAAGTGAATTAGAGGCAATAATAAATAGTGATTTAAATGGAGTAGATAAAGCTACCGAATTACTTTTGTATGTGATGAAAAGGCAAATATTTATTGATGGTAATAAGAGAACGGCAGTTTTGTTTGCTAATCATTATTTGATTTCCAATGGTTTAGGAATAATTGCTATACCAGCTGATTTGACAGATGAATATAAGAAGTTATTAATTTTATATTATGAAGGTCAGGATGAAGATAAAATAAAGTTATTTTTAAAAGAAAAATGTTATATGGCATTGAAGTGAGGATAAATATGGAAGATGTTTTAGTTAAGTGTGAAAAATTAGATCATTTTGGTAGAGGACTTGGTCATGTTTTAGGAAAAATTATTTTTGTACCTAATTTGTTACCATCAGAAGAAGCTTTGGTTAAAATTGTGCTTGATAAGAAAAAATATATGATAGGCGAGGTTATTCAGTTAGTTAAGAGGTCTAATGATAGAATAGAGCCTAAATGTTTATATGAAAACTGTGGATGCGGTCTTAAAAATTTAGATTATTTTAAAACTTTGAAATTTAAAAAGAGTAAGCTTATAGAAATTTTAAAAAGGTATAGTAATTTAGAAGGTGTAGTTAAAGAGATTGTTTCTAGTGATGATATTTATGGATATAGAAATAAAATAACTTTGAAGGTGAAAAATGGAAAGATAGGTTATTTTAAAAATGGGACAAATGAGTTAATAGAAATTAGTAGATGTGCGATTGCTAGTAAAAAAAGTAATGAGATAATTTCTATTTTAAAAAAAAGTGATTTAAGTGAAGTCAAAGAAGTTATAATTAAAGATTTTGGCGAGCTTATGGTTATAGTTAAGGGAAATATGAATGTAGATTTATTAAAGCCTTTAGCTAGCTCTATTTATATTAATGATAATTTAGTTTATGGAAAAGAAAATATTATAGCCAAGCTTGGTGAATTTAAGTTTTATGTTTCTAAGGATTCATTTTTTCAAGTTAATATGAATGTGGCATTTAAGCTTTATAATAAGGTTTTGGAATATTTGAAAAATTCTAATAGTAAAAGGGTTTTAGATTTATATTGCGGAACTGGAACGATTAGTTTATTTTTGAGTAAGTATTTTGATGAAGTGATAGGCACGGAGATAAATGAAGAAGCTATTTGCTGTGCGAATTTAAATAAAGAGTTAAATAATATTGTTAATGTTAGATTTATATGTGGAGATGTAAGTGAGGAGATTCACTATTTAAAGGCGGATAATATAGTTGTGGATCCGCCAAGAAGTGGTTTAACTAATGAAGGAATTAATGATATTTTAAAGATTGGCCCTGATAGGATTGTTTATGTTTCATGTGATCCGATGACTTTGGCGAGAGATTTAAAGTTGTTTAAAGGAAAATATGAAGTTAAAGAAGTAACACTATTTGATATGTTCCCTTGGACATATCATGTGGAAAGTGTTTGTTTATTAATTAGAAAATAAATATTGGAGGGTATGAGAATGTATGAGTTTTTAGAAAATAAAATTGTGTATAAAGTAGGGGGCATTGAGAAAGGTGTTTTGGAGTTTAGAGTAGTTGGCAGGCAAGCTGATATTTATCATACATATGTTGATGATGATTTAAGAGGACAAGGAATTGCTTCTAAACTTGTAGAAATGGCTTTTGATTATTTTGAAAAAAATGGTTATGAAGTTAGGTGTTCATGCTCTTATGCAAAAAATTGGGCGATAAAGCATGATAAGAAAATTCTATAAGTTTGATACTTATAGTTTTTCTTTTGTATAAATACTGATATAATAGTTTTAGTAGTTAGAAGGTAGATATATGTCAAGGATTGTAGATAGTATTTTAGGGTTTGCAATTGGTGATGCGATGGGGGTTCCTGTTAAGCATAAAAATAGAGAAGATTTAATTAAAAAACCGATAGTTAAAATGGAAGGATATGGAACTTATGCGCTTCCAGCTGGTACGTGGTCAGATGATACTTCCATGGTTTTGGCGACCATATCATCTTTAATTAGTAAGCATGAGATTAATTATGATGACATGATGAAAAGTTTTTGCAATTTTATGAATAATTATGAATTTACATCTACAGGGGTGGCTTTTGATATTGGTAAAACGACTAAAGAAAGTTTATTTAGGTATTATATGCGTAAGGGTTTAGCTACTGAATGTGGAGATAGTGATATAAATAGTAATGGTAATGGTGCTTTAGCGCGGATGTTGCCGATTGCTTTATATACTTTTTATGATGATATGAATGATACAGAGCTATTAAAGACGGTTCGTTTGGTTTCATCACTTACTCATGCTCATGAATATAGCATTATGGGGTGCTATATATTTGTGAAATATGTGCATTTTTTAATGTCGGGATATGATAAGTTTAAAGCTTATGATAAAGTAAAAGAGTTAAATTATTATAAGTTTAGTGAGAATGCGAGACGAGCTTATAAGAGATTTTTGACAACTGATTTTTATAAACTGGATTTGGATTATATTAAATCAAGTGGATATGTGGTGGATACATTAGAGGCTACTATATGGACTTTGTTAAACACTAATTCTTTTATGGAAAGTGTCGTTGGGGCAATTAATTTAGGTGGTTATACTGATACAATTGGTGCTTTAACTGGAGCTTTGGCTGGACTTATTTATGGTATAGATGATAGTTTATTAAATGAGATTCAAAATAAGGATTATTTAATTTCTTTTGCACATAAATTTGATGAGGAACTTAGACTTAATATTTTGAAGTTTGATGAGATTATAGATGATAGATATGGAATTATTAAGGGAAGTAAGGATGTATTTTTTATTAAGGTTGGAAGTTCTGGCTCTATTTATGGATATCAAAATAAATATTTAAAGATGGCTAAAAGGGTTAATTATAAATATGGTTTAACAGTTATTGTGGCAAGTAATTTAGCAGATATGACTTTGGAAGATGATTTTGCAAGGTTAGATAGTTATTTAAAAGAGGCGGATATATATTTTATGGGTATTTCTAACGGGGCCTGTCAAGGGATACAAAAGGAATTTGCTTGCAAGCAAATTAAGAGAATGTTACTGGTGAATACACCACTGATGATTAATTTACATAAGACTAAAGAGGGAATTCAAAATTATCAAGGAAAACTTACTTTTGTGTTTGGCAGTAAAGATCCTTCATTTAATTATTTACCGTTAATTCAAGATTTTAGAAATGTCAATGTGGCAATAGTTCCTGGACAAGATCATAATTTTAGTAAAGGTGATGAATTTTTGTATTTACCGGATAAATATTTATTTAATGATCTTGAGGTGAGGTTAAATGAAGGTTTTGACAGTTAAACAGCCATATGCTTCACTTATTGCCTATGGCATTAAAAAATATGAGTTTAGGACTTGGCGGACAAAATATCGTGGTGAGGTTTTAATTCAAGCGAGTAAGAGTGTGGATAAGAAAGCGATGGATGAGTTTAAAAGTTTTAATTTAGATTATCCAGTGGGATGTATAATTGCAAAAGTTTTGATAACTGATGTAATTAAAGTGGATGATGATTTTAGAAAGATTTTAAGAAGTGAAAATGATTTTGTTTATAATCACGTGATCAATGATAAATTATGGAATGGTTATGCTTTTCAAATTGATAATGTTCAGTTAATTAAGCCTATATATATAAATGGTAAACTGGGTTTATGGAATTATGAGGGAAAAATTAATTGAAGATTAAAACAAGGGTTGACAAATAAAAAATGATATGATAATTTTTCATATATGAGGAGGAAGATAATATGGTAATGTGGGCTGGAAGATTTAAAAAGGAAATTGATAAAAGAACGAATGATTTTAATTCTTCTATTCGTTTCGATAAGGTAATGTATAAGCAAGATATTACTGGTAGTATTGCTCATGCAACAATGCTTGGTAAGTGTGGTATTATTACTAATGAAGAAAGTGAAAAAATAATTGAGGGATTAAAGACGATTTTAAATGATTTAGAAAGTGGTAAGTTAGAGTTTGATATGAATGCTGAAGATATTCATATGTTTATAGAAGGTGAACTTACTAAAAGAATTGGTGATGCTGGTAAGAGATTACATACAGCTAGAAGTCGTAATGATCAAGTGGCTTTGGATTTAAGACTTTATATGCGTGATGAGATAGAGGAAATTATAGGTTTACTTAAAGAGTTAATTGCTGAGTTTTTGAAAAAGGCTGAGGAACATTATGAGACTATTATGCCGGGTTATACACATTTACAAAGAGCACAGCCGATTACTTTAGCGCATTATTTTATGGCTTATGCTGAAATGTTTAAAAGAGATATTTTAAGGCTTAAAGATGCGAATAAAAGGATGAATGAAAATCCACTTGGAAGTTGTGCTTTAGCGGGAACGACTTATGATACTGATAGATATATGACTAGTGAATTGCTTGGGTTTGATGGACCTTGTTTGAATAGTTTAGATGGGGTTTCTGATAGGGATTATGTGATAGAGATTGCTTCGGCTTTATCAATTATTATGATGCATATGTCTAGGATTAGTGAAGAATTTATAATGTGGTGTAGTCATGAGTTTAAATTTATTGAATTGGACGATGCTTTTTCAACGGGATCTTCAATTATGCCACAAAAAAAGAATCCGGATATTACAGAGTTAATTAGAGGTAAGACAGGTAGAGTTTATGGTGATTTGATGACACTTTTGACGATGATGAAGTCTTTACCACTTGCTTATGATAAAGATATGCAGGAGGATAAGGAAGCAATTTTTGATGCGACTTTAAATGTTAAAATGTGTTTATATACATTTATTCCAATGTTTGCTAGTACGACATTTTTAAAGGATAATATGCTTAAGGCAGCTAAAAAGGGATTTATAAATGCAACTGATGCGGCTGATTATTTAGTTAAGAAAGGTCTTCCTTTTAGAACCGCTTATAAAGTTATTGGTTCTTTGGTTGCTTATGCTATTGATAACGATAAGACTTTAGATACTATTACATTAGATGAGTACAAAAAGTTTTCTGAGTTATTTGATGAGGATATATATGAATTTATTGATTTGAAAAAAGCGGTTAAGGATAGAACAGTGGTTGGTGGTCCGGCGCCAGAGACAGTAAAAAAACATGTAGAGGTTATAAAGGAATTTTTAAAAGAGAGCTAAGGCTCTCTATTTTGTTTTTGATTTTAAATAAGGTTTATCTAAAACTATTTTTCCATTTCTTAGTTTTTTTATAAATTCATTTTCATCTAGAATATTTTCGAAATTGGTTATTTTTTCTTGGTCATTTGATCTTTTAATTATTTCATATAATTTTAATTGTGTTTTAATATTATCTAATTTATTAAATATTATTTGTTTGGTGGTAGCTAAATTATCTAGGTTAGTCATTATTTCAAAAAATTCTTCTTTGGTTCCATATTTTAAAAACTGTTTAAAAACTTCGTCAAGGTCATTATTAAAATAGGCATTTTCCATATCTTTTGGGTTATCAAAGAATGTTTCAATTAGTCTTGTAATTTTTACATTATATTTATAACTGTTTTTTTCATATTTCCAAATCCTTGTGTTTAATAGTTCAGTATATCCTTCGTTAAGGCCTCTTCCTATTTCAGCGTTTTCAAATCTTGTAATTAACCGAAATCCACTTTTTTCACCTTTTGATGAAGCCATGTGCAGGAATTCATGCGATAAAACTTGTTCATTTATTTTATCACTATATAAATTAATGGTGTTATCATATGGATTATAAGTTCCAGCGGCGGTTGTGAGGGATAATAGATTTTGCATAAAAATTTTCATATCATTTTCTAAGGTTATGTGATTAATTTTAACTGTTTGAAGATTTTTTATGCAAGTTTGGAAATTTTCTTTAGAAACATAATTTTTAAAGGTGTCTATAATTTGAGTTAGTTCTTTGGGGTAGTTTGTTTGTTTTAATATTTCTTCTAGATTATGTATATTTTGTCTATTAAAAAGAAGTTCGATGAATGGAGTTTTTTCAGGTATTTCATTTGGTGTTTGTTGATATAATTTCCAATTTCTTTTTTTGTTTTTATTTTTTTTGGAAAAATTTCTTATGGTTTTTGGAACAATGTATATAGATAATCCACTACCAATTATTGGTGGAAGAAAATAAAAAGCTTTTATAATTTCATTAAGTATATATTGCATTATTTCCATAATTTAGCCTCTTTTCTTTTTATATGTTTTATTTTTAATAATTTTTTTGGTTTTTATTAATTTAATTACTGGATCTTTATCTAATAAGGATTTGGCTTTTTTAATTTTATTTTGATTATTGGTTTTTTTTATAGTTTCATATAAAATTATTTTTGTTTTGATGGCTGTAATTTTTTTATAGATTGGAATATCTGTTTCTATTAAGTTATCTAGATTTTGAATGACTTTAAAAAAATCTTCTTTGGTTCCATATTTTAAAAAAGTATGGTAGACAACAAGAATGTCGTTATGAAAGTATGCATATTCCATGTCTTTAGGATTATCAAAGAATAGTTCTAGTAGTTTTATTATTTCAATGTTGTAATGATATGACACTTTTTTAACGTTAAAAATTCTTTGATTTAAAAGTTCAGTGTATCCTTCATCTAAACCATTTCCTATCCAAATGTTATTTAAGTTAGTATAGAAACCAGAGCTTTGATTTTGATTAGTTGAAGCCATGTGTAGGAATTCATGGGTGAGGACACTTTTTTTATCAAATATTTTGTAAATATTAATGGTGTTATTGTTTGCTTGATAACTACCTTCTTTTACAATAAAATTTTGAAGATATTTTTTTATATTGTGCATTATGTTTATATAATTTATTTGCAAGTTATTTAATCTTTTTAAACATATTATTAAGTTTTCTTTGTCTACATAATTTATGAAATTTTGGATGATTTGTGTTAGTTCTTTTGGATATGATAATTGATTTAGTATATAATCTAAATCATTTAAGTCATTATTTTCCAAATTGATATTAGGAGAAAAATTATCTATTAAGTTATAGGCAATTATATGTTTTTCTTTATTTGCTTTTAAGTTTTTTAAATCTTTTGGTGTTTCAATTAAATCATCTAAAATACAACTTATAGCATATATTCCTGATAATGTAGCTAAGATGTTTGGAAGTAGGTCCATTTTAATTATTTTTCACCAACCTATATAGGCTATATGATGGGGTATTAAATAGTCTAAAATTATAGTTTGATACACCAAGTCCATTTGAAATATATAAATCAGAATTGTCTATTTTATAGTGATTTTCATGATATTTTTTAGCTCCATCTGGTAGCATTATTGGTCCGATAATAGGCAAGCGGATTTGTCCGGCATGAGAGTGTCCAGCTAGTATTAAATTAAATGGATTTACTGATAAGTCATCAATGGTATCTGGTTCATGGATGAGTAATATTTTATATATTGGTCCATCTTTTTCAAATGAATTGAGGTAATCAATAGATGTTTTTAATTTATCATTGATGCTTAATTTGTCTTTAGTAGTACTAGCTCCGGCAATGAATATACTTTGATAACCATCTTTATAGATGGTGTCATAGGTATTATTTAAGTCTTTAAAACCACCATTATTTATTATGTTAATCCATTCATCAAAGTTTAAATCATTATTACCGTTTATGGCATATTTACCAGTGGTAGCTTCTATTTTGTTTAGAAGGGAACTTATTTTGTTAGCTTCATCAGTTGTCATATTTGCACTTTTATCAATTAAATCTCCAGTTAGAACAACGATATCTGGTTTTTGTTCATTGATGCTTTTAACTAGTTTTTGTAAACTTTGTTTGTCAAATACTCTACCAAAGTGTAGGTCAGAAATGTGAACTATTTTAAAGCCATTAAAATTATCTGGCCAGTTATTAATGGTTATTTTTTGTTCTTTAACGGTGATTAATTTGGGCTCGATTAAAAAACCATAGGCAATAATTGCACTAATGATTAAAATTATAATGATAAGTAATTTAATGAAAGAGAAGTGTTTCTCTTGATTTTTTTTCATAATT
>CALVXV010000010.1 GCA_944371685.1 uncultured Bacilli bacterium
AGGCATTCTTTTTTTTGACTTTATTGTTAATACATGATATAAATATTATAGGTGATAATATGGCTGGGGTAATAAATGAGGAGATTAATGAATATATAAAAAGGATTGAAAATGTTTCTATTTCAGAAGTCGAATCAGTTTTACCTAATGCTTCTGTGTATAATTTTGATGTTATTATAAATAGAATTTGTGATGGTTTATCAGAAAATATAAATATTTTGAGAAGGCTTAATAATGAAAATGGTGAACATGTTTTAGATGATGAGATAAATGAATTACTTAAGAAGTATTATATTTGTAATAATTATTTGAATATCCTTAATGATAGTATGCGCCAAACAAAATATAATGGTAATAAAGTTATTTTTGCTAAAACACCAGCTGGTAATCCTTATTTTAAATTAGATTTAGATAAAATACCTAAAGAACTTTATGGTGATGTGTTAAAGACACTTGGATATATTATTAATGGTGTGGATAGAAGTGACAAGAGAAAAGTAAGGTTTAATACTAATAATAATTTATCGCAAAGGATTATAGAATTTAAAGGTTTTCAGGCTCGAATTTTTACAACAAAATTAAAAGGGAATGTTTTATGTATAATTGGATTAGTGATAAAAAAAGCGAATGATAGAGATGTTATAAAGGATAATTTGAAAACTAGATTATCAAAAGCTCAGCAACAGATTGAAGAATATAGGCTTATGATGAACGATCCTATCCAAAAACGTGAGCTATTAGAAGCAAATCAAAAAATTTTAGATGAGATTATGCAGGTTTTAGGGGAAAATAGTTTAGATGATGATATAGAATTTTTATTTCCAGATGAAACTGAATTGGCTAAATTGGTTCCTTATACTGAAGAAGATTTGCCAGAGACTACTTTAGAAGATATTGATAGGGGCTTTGATTTAGCAGAAAGTAGTGAAGATGAGATGGTTAAAAAAGATGAATCTTCTACTAATTTAACTGTTGATATTCCAAAGACTTCTAAGAAAGTTAAAAAAAGGACTAGAGGTCTTGGTAAAAAGACGATTGTGAGAAATAAAATAGTTTCTTCAATTAAGGAATTTAATTTAGAGGAACTTATGAAGGTTCAAAATTTTATTACAAAGTTAAAAATGAATAAAGAATTAAATGATTCTATTGGTACAATGTATGCTGGATTTAAAGGGATGAGTGACGAGCAAGTTAGGAAGTTTGAAGAAAGTATTAAATATTTTAAATATGATGATGTTGGTAGACATAAATAAAAAATTGTTAGTTTTTATAACAATTTTTATTTTTCTTTAGAAAGTTTTGATGAACTTCTTTAACCCATTGTTTTTGCTTTTGATTATGTTTTTGATGATATTCATGCATAAGAGCTTCATTTTTTAATTCTTCAAACATTTCTGATGGAATGTATGGTTTTATTTCATCACCCCAAATAATATATAGTAGTTTTAGAAAATTATTATTATATTTTTCATCGGTAGGAATAGTTTCAATGGTTTGAGGATTTGTTAATAGATTATGAAGAATTGTATATTCATCTTCTAGGGTTATGTTAGGTTTATTTATTAATTGTCTGTTTTGTTTTTCATTGTTTTTAAGAAGTTTGAGCATTTCAGTTGGTATATATGGAGCGATTTTATTGCCTAAAATGATATAATATAGCTCTAAAAAGTCTTTATCATATTTATATCTGGCTGGCAAGGCAGTTAATAGTTCAGGGTTATCAATAATGGCTCTAAATAATTTTGAGCTATCCCAGTTTTGGTTATTATACATATTATTACCTCTCTTTTTAATTATATTAAATTATTTTGTGTAGTATGTCAATTTTTATTTAATTGTTTACAAAGTTTTAAGCTTATTATATAATGTGTTTAAGGTGGTTAGTATGAAAGCATTAATTACAGGAGCAAGTTCTGGTATTGGCGCGGATATGGCTAGAGTATTGGTCGAAGAAGGTTATGAAGTTATACTTGTGGCGCGAAGAAAAACGAGACTTGAGAAATTAGCAAAAGAGTTAGGAGATAAAGCTACTATAATTGTTAAAGATATTTCTAGTACATATAATTGTATGGAACTTTATGAAGAAGTTAAAAAAGAAGATATTGATATTTTGATTAATAATGCCGGATTTGGAGTGTTTGGAGAGTTTAGTAATATTAATTTGGATAAAGAGCTTGATATGATTGATTTGAATATAAAATCATTACATACTTTAACTAAATTATTTTTGAAGGATTTTAAGAAGAAAGATAGAGGTTATATTTTAAATGTGGCATCGTCTGCGGGATTTACGGCTGGACCTTTGATGGCTAGTTATTATGCGACGAAAAATTATGTAGTTAGTTTGTCTTTAGGAATTTATGAAGAATTAAAAAAAGATAATAGTAATGTATCTATTAGTGTTTTGTGTCCAGGACCGGTTAATACAGAGTTTAATAAGGTAGCAAGAGTGCATTTTTCAATTAAGGGTATGGAAAGTATGGACGTGGCTAGGTATGGAATTAAGAAGATGTTTGATGAAAAATTAATTATAATTCCTGGTATAAAAATGAAGGTTGGTATATTTTTGATTAGATTTATACCTAGAAAATTATTGCTTAAGGTTAGTTATAAGATTCAAAATGGTAAGCGAAGTTAAATCATGAGTGATTTAACTTTTTCTTTTGCGTATGTTATAATTAAGGGGGATTTATATGGGAAAAATATTAGATTATGATGAAATGAATAAAATTTTAGATAATTTAGATTGTAAGGTTATTAAAAAAGAAAAACCGATAGGTTATACATATTTTGGTTACCCTATTAGTCATTATGTGTATGGTCATGGAAAGTATCATGTGATTATTACTGCTGGTACACATAGTAGTGAGTTAATTAGTAATGTGTTTTTGATTAGGTTTATGGAAAAACTATGTAATAAAGAGGTATATATAGATGAGAATTTATATACTATACACTTTATTCCAATTGTTAATCCTGAGGGAACTATTATTGTGACTAGTGCGATTAGGTCACTTATTCCAAGAAATATAAGTGATGAGGAAGAACAGACTTATTGTTTAACATATTATAGAAATAGCTATATTGAAGGATATTATGCGAATAAGTATGGTGATAGAGATTATAAGTTACAACAAATGATGTTTAGATATGCGACTACCAATATACTTAGTGATGAGCATAAATTACTTAAGGATTATTTGAATCAATTGTTTAAAGAAAATGATTTACCTATGGGCTGTATGATAAATTGGTCTAGTAATGGTAGAGGAGTTGATTTGAATAGTAATATAGAGTGTGGTTCATTTGTTGATAGAGTTGAAAGCGGTGAGGAAATATATGCATCACTGCATTTAAATAATATTAAGCGAAATAAGTTAGGTCCTTTAGGTTGCCCTTATTTTAGTAAAAAAGGGGAGATTGAAAAAGAAAATGAGAGTTTATTTAGATTTTATAATGAAATAAAAGAAAAATATGATTTGATTGGTTCGTTGATTTATCATAGTTGTGGTAATATTATTTATTATTTAGGGGAAGATGATAAAAAGAATCCTTGGGTGAAATTAAATAATAAAGAGAAAAAGAGTAATTATGAGGTGGCTAAGGTATATGCGGATAAAACAGGTTACAAATTAGATGGGAAAGAAATTTATACGACGATGGATTCAAAGTTAAAAAGTTTATTTCCAGTAACTTTATTAATTGAACTTGGTGGAGTTAGAGCAACACCTTTATCACAGTTTATGGATTTTGATTTAGATGGCGGTTCTGATGCGTTTAAAAGAATTTATTCAAGAATTATTAACGATAATACTTTAGCTATTTTAGATACGTTACCAGTAATGAGAGAAAAATATATTGATAGAATGGAATGATTTTTGACAAAAAGTAAAATGTTTTAGTCTTTTCATTGTAAATTAAAGGCATTTATATTATAATAATTTTTGTGGTGAAAAGGTATGCAGGCAATTGATATAAAGAAATTAAATTTTAATTATGGAAAAATTAAGGTTTTTGATAATTTTAATTTAACTATTTCTGAAGGATGTTTTGTCACCATTTTAGGCAAAAATGGCAGTGGTAAGACGACACTTGTTAATATTTTAGCTAAAAGGTTAAATTTTAAAGGGGAAATTTTGTTTTTTGGTGATTCTTTAAATAAAAAAATAGCTTTTATTTTTGATGATATGGATGAATATGAAACTTCAGATAAGGTTATAGATGTGCTTGCAGGTGTAATAAAAGGAAAAAATAAAAAAGAAAAGATTATTGATGTAGCTTTAGAATTTGGTTTTTTAGATTTTTTAAATGATGATTTTAATAGTTTGCCTTTAGAGAAAAAGAAGTTGATTATTTTAGGTAAGGCTTTAATTCAAAAACCTAAAATATTGATTATTGACAATTTATTTGAAGATATGGATAAAGATTTGAAAGGTATTATTTTAAAGAAGTTAAAAAAATATATGAAAGGTATGACGATAGTAAATTTTTCTAATGATGTTGAGGAAGCACTTTTTTCTGATATGGTTGTGATTATTGGCGATGGAAAGATACTTTTAAAGGGTTCTAAGAGAAAAGTTTTTGAAAATGAGACTTTTTTTGAAAGTTATGATTTAGAGTTACCTTTTGTTGTTAATTTATCTAATAAGTTAAAATTTTATGATTTGGTAGATAAGGTATATTTTGATGAGGCGAAATTGGTGGATGATTTATGGGGATAGAGCTTAGAAATGTGTGCTATAAAATAGATGACCATAAAGTTATTAATGATTTGTCATTTGTTATTAAAGAGCGAAAAATTACTTTTATTGTTGGGGAGTCAGGATGTGGAAAAAGTATATTGCTTTCTTTAATTAATGGTGATGATGATTTAATTGATGGAGAGATTATAACTTCGGTGAGAGCTAAAATTGGTTTTTTAAGGCAAAACCCTGAGGAACGTTTTTTTTGTAATACTATTTATGAAGAAATGACTTTTGTTTTGAAAAAAAAGCGGATAAAAAATTATGAAAAAAGAATTTTAGAAGCTTTAGAAATTGTGGGATTAGATGAAAATTATTTAGGTCGTTCGCCGTTTGAAATTAGTAAGGGTGAGCAAAAAAAAGTAGCACTTGCTATTTTATTGGCTCTTAATCCTAACATTTTATTGTTGGATAGTCCATTTAGTAATTTAGATTTTACTAGTAAGAAGAAATTGGTGAAATTACTAAGGATGATGAAATTAAAATATGGTAAAACTATTATAATTGCAAGTAATGATACGGATATGGCTTTGGAACTGGCTGATGAAGTTATTTGTTTAAAGAATGGTAGTTTGGCATTTATAGGTAATAAATTTGATTTGTTTACGAATAATAAATTGCTTAAGGAAAATAATATTACTAAGCCTAAACTTATTAATTTTTCTGATTTTGTAAAAGTAAGTAAGGGAATAAATATAGGATACCGTGATGATATTAGTGATTTGATGAAGGATATATATAGGTTTGTGAAGTAACGAATGTGCGTTTATTGCTTATTTGTGTTACAATAGAGTGGTGTAAGAGGAGGAAGTAGTATGAGATACTTGATAACGTTTGCTTATGATGGTTCTAAATATAAAGGGTACCAAAAACAACCTGATGTAAAGACTGTTCAGGGTGAATTGGAGAAGGCGCTTAAAACGATTAACGGTCATAAGGAAGTAAGTGTGGTGGCTTCAGGAAGAACAGATGCTGGAGTACATGCATATAATCAAAAGGCTCATTTTGATTTGGATATAAAACATATTACGCCTGAAAAACTAAAAGATGGGTTAAATAGTTTACTTCCTGATGATATTTATATTAGGAATGTTGAAATAGTAGCTGATGATTTTCATGCTAGATATAATGTGAAAGCTAAGGAATATATTTATATTATTAATATGGGTGAATATAATCCTATTGAGAAGAATTATATATATCAATATAATAAAAAGCTTGATGTTGTAGAGATGGAAAGGGCTTTAAAGTATTTGGAAGGTACTCATAATTTTAAGTCATTTACTAAGAGCGATGATGAAAGAGAAGATTATGTTAGAACTATTGTTCAAACGAGATTAACTAGAGAACTTAAAAATGTTAATAAAATTACACTTAGTTTTTTAGGTACTGGGTTTATGCGTTATCAAGTTAGAAATATGATTGGTACTTTAATTGAAATTGGTGAAGGTAAACGTAAAAGTGAAGATATAATTGATATATTGAATGCGCAAGATAGAAGAAAAGCTGGTAAGACGGCTAATCCTGAAGGATTGTATTTGAAAGATGTACTTTATTAGATTAAAGGTAATATTTTTTAAAAATCATAAATTGTTTGTAAAATAGCTTAAACATAGTAAATAAAATGTACGAAAATGAGATTAAAAACCATATAATTTTATTGACTTTTGACTACTGTTTTTGGTTAGTTTTAAATAAATATAGTATAAGTAATTAACAATACTATAAGAATGTACAAAATTGTACATAAAAATATTTGACACTTCATTATACTATAATCATAAGTTAGATGGGGGCTAAATGAAAATCTAAAGAAAAATGTGACGCAGTTAAAAAACTAAAATTAATTGCAAAAAATAGCGTTTTTTGTAAATAATTTGCACTTTGTTGCAAATTATTTTTGTTTATGATATGATTTATTTAGGTGATGAAAAGTGATAGAAAGAAACGAGTATTTAGATGAACTTAAAAGGTGGAAAGATAAAGATTTAATAAAAGTAATAACTGGAATAAGGAGATGCGGTAAATCTACTTTATTTGAACTTTTTATAGATTATTTGAAACAAAATGGAGTAAAGGATGATCACATTATATCAATTAACTTAGAATCTCCTGAGTATGATTTTAGGGGCTATAAAGAACTTTATGATTATGTTAATGAGAAGATAAAAGATAATAATATGTATTATGTATTTTTGGATGAGGTACAAGTTGTAGAAAAATTCGAGAAAGCGGTTGATGGATTATATATAAAGAAAAATGTTGACGAATATATAACTGGTTCGAATGCTTATCTTTTATCTGGTGAACTTGCAACTTTACTTTCTGGTAGATATATAGAAATTAAGATGTTACCTTTATCTTTTAAAGAGTATGCAAATTATTATAAAACTGAAGGTGATGAAAAATTATATTTAAAATATGTAAATAGTAGTTCTATGCCTTATGCTTTAAAATTAGATAGGCAAGATGAAATAGATAAATATTTGGATAGTATTTATAATACAATAATTGTTAAAGATATTGCTTTAAGAAAAAAAATATCTGATACTGGAGTGCTTAGAAGTATATCCGAGTTTATGTTTGCTAGTGTTGGTAATTTATTATCAGTAAAGAAAATTGCTGATACTTTAACTTCAAATGGTAGATCAATTTCTGTTCATACTGTGGAAAGTTATTTAAATTCACTTGTAGAAAGTTTTATTTTTAATAAGGTGTCTAGGTATGATATAAAAGGGAAGCAGTATTTACAAAGTGGTGATAAATATTATGCTACTGATATTACGATGAGATATGCTTTGCTTGGTAGAAAAAATATTGATTTAGGCCATGTTTTAGAAAATATAGTATATTTGGAACTGTTAAGAAGGGGATATAAGATTTATGTTGGTAAATTTGGCAATAAAGAAATAGATTTTGTGGCAGAAAATAGTAAAGGTATACAATATTTTCAAGTAGCTTATACAGTAAGAGACGAGAAAACTTTGGAAAGAGAGCTTTCAGCCCTAGAGTCTATAAATGATCATTACCCTAAATTTATATTAACTATGGATGTTGATCCTGAAGTAGATTATAATGGAATAAGAAAAATAAATGTACTTGATTGGTTACTTGATAAGTAGTATTAATAGAGTCTTAGATTATGCATAAAAAATAGATTTGATGAGTATATAGAAAATTTTAAAATTGATAATTAGGTTAAAAAATGCAATAAGGCATTAGTAGATAATTATAAAATAAGATATATTAAATGGATTAAGAAGATATAAAATAATGATTTACTTACTTATGGCTGTAATATTTTGCTCAATTGCAAAGACAAATGCAATTTTATTGGTTGTATTTGGTTTTACTTTCACTTTTAATCATAAATGAGATTAAAAAACGTATAATTTTATTGACTTTTGATACCTTTTTTACTATAATTAATACTGGTACATTTATTTATCCCACATGCGTGAGTCTTGGGAAAACTTACGAATGTTATGGAGAAAGGAAAGTAAAAATGAGAACATACATGCAAAGAAAAGAAGATGTCACTAGACATTGGTATGTTGTGGATGCTGAAGGACAAACTTTAGGTCGTTTGGCTACTAAAGTAGCAACTGTTTTGAGAGGAAAACATAAACCTACTTATACTCCACATATTGATGGTGGTGATTATGTTATCGTAGTAAATGCTAATAAGGTAGTTCTTACTGGTAACAAATTAAATGATAAGATATATTATAATCACAGTAGATATACTGGTGGTTTACGTGAGAGAACAGCTAAAGAGATGATTGAAAATTATCCAGTTGAAATGATTGAAAGAGCTGTTAAAGGTATGCTTCCAAAAGGAAGATTAGGTAGACAAATGTATAAAAAATTATTTGTATATGCAGAAGGAAATCATCCACATAGTGCTCAACAACCTATTGAGCTTAAAGTGGACTAGGAGGTTTGTAAATGGCTGAAAGAAAATTTTGTGGAACTGGTCGTAGAAAAGCATCTGTTGCTAGAGTACAAATGGTACCTGGAAATGGAACTATTACTGTAAATGGTAGAGATGTTAGAGACTTTTTCCCTTATGAAACAAATATTATGGATTTAATGCAACCTTTAGTTGCAACAAATAATGAAAATACATTTGATATAACAGTTAAAGTTAATGGTGGCGGATTTACAGGACAAACTGGTGCTATTCGTTTAGGTATTACTAGAGCTTTACTTCTTTATGATAAAGATAATGAAGGTAAAGAAGATAGTTATAGAAAAACTTTAAAAAGAGCTGGTTTTGTAACTCGTGATTCTAGGGTTAAAGAAAGAAAGAAACCTGGTCTTAAAGGTGCACGTAGAGCTCCACAATTCTCAAAGAGATAATATATTTTATCAAGCAAACTCCCTTTTGGGAGTTTTTTTGGACGAAAAGTAATATATTTTAAAGATAGTTAATAATGTGTCAAAAAATATGTCAAGTGTTTATTCTTTTAGTTTTTTATATTGTTAAATTTTGGATATATTCATATAATTATAGTATAAGGTTGGAAACAATAGGGGCTGGCAGACGCCAATTCAAATTTCCAACTTTTTTGTGTTGAATTTTTAGAAATTGTCAGATTATGATATACTATTTAATGAATATATTGAAAAGTTGTGGTGATATATATGCTTAAAATTAGTGATAAATGGATAGATTATGAGTGTTTAGATGCTGGTAATGGTGAGAAATTAGAAAGATGGGGTAATGTTATTTTAAGAAGGCCAGAACCACAAGCTATGTGGGAGATGGATTTTAATGATGATTGGGAAAAAATAGATGGATTTTATCATCGTTCTAATAAAGGCGGTGGATATTGGGAGTTTAAAAATAAATTACCGGAGTTTTGGACGGTTAAATATAAGGATTTAACTTTTAAAGTTACACCGACTAATTTTAAACATACGGGTTTGTTTCCTGAGCAAGCGACTAATTGGGATTTTATGATGGATAAAATTAAAAAAGCTATTTCTAAAGGTAAAGAAGTAAAGGTACTTAATTTATTTGCTTATACTGGAGCAGCAAGTATGGCTTGTAGTAAGGCTGGAGCTTCGGTTGTTCAAGTAGATGCTTCAAAAGGTATGACAATGTGGGCTAAAGAAAATAGAGATTTATGTGGTTTAACTGATAATAATATTAGATTTATTGTTGATGATTGTTTAAAATTTGTGGAGAGAGAATATAGACGTGGTCATAAATACGATGGTATTGTTATGGATCCAACTAGTTATGGTAGGGGTCCTAATAAAGAGGTTTGGAAGTTTGAAAAAAATATGGCTGTTTTATTGGAGGCATGTTTAAAAATACTTAGTGATGAACCATTGTTTTTACTTATTAATGCTTATACAACTGGTATTAGTAATATAGTTTTGGCAAACATGCTTAAGGTTATGATGTTACCAATTTATCCGAATGGAACAGTAACATCTGGTGAAGTTGGGCTTCCAATTACGAAGGATAATATGATATTGCCATGTGGAATATATGGGAGATGGGAAAGTAATGATTAATATTATTTATGAAGATAATCATTTGTTAGTGGTTGAAAAGCCAATTAATGTTCCTGTACAGGGGGATAAAAGTGGTGATGAGGATTTACTAACGATGCTGAAGAAGTATTTGAAGGAAAAATATAATAAACCTGGGGATGTATATTTGGGTTTAGTACATAGACTTGATAGACCAGTTGGTGGTGTGATGGTTTTTGCTAAGACTTCAAAAGCGGCTAAGCGACTTTCTAAGCAAGTGCAGAAGCATGAGATGAAAAAAATATATATGGCGGTTATAGAAGGTAAGGTAAGTGATAGTGGGACTTTTATTGATAAATTAAAGAAAGATGAAAAGACTAATATAACTAAAGTGAGTGATGATGGTAAAGAGGCAGAGCTTAGTTATGATTTAATTGGTTTTATTAATAATTTGTCTTTGGTTCGTATTAGTTTGAAAACTGGACGGAGTCATCAAATTAGAGTGCAGTTTGCATCTAGGAAAATACCTCTTTATGGTGACCAGAAGTATAATCCTAATGCGGTTAAAGATCAGATTGCTTTGTTTGCGTCTAAACTTGAGTTTAAGCATCCAGTTACTAAAGAAATTATGAGTTTTGAATTACCATTACCTGAACGTTATCCGTTTACTTTATTTAAAAGTTTTTAAATGAGGGATAAATATGAAGAAATTAAAAAATGTTATTATTGTCATAGTGATTTTAATTTTAATGTTGTGGATTGTAGTGGCTTTTTTTAGAAAATCTAATTTAATGCCAGTTAAAGGACAACTAGAAAAGATAAATTTAAATAATGTTAATAAGTTAATGATTATTTCACATCCTGGTGATGAGAGTGTTTGGGGTGGAGTTCATTTACTTTCTGATAATTATTTAGTAGTTTGTATATCTTGTGGCTATAATAAGGATAAGACAGATTATTTTTTAAAAGCTTTACAATATAGTGGAGATTATAGTGTAATGATGGGATATTCTGATAGATTGTATTTACGCCGTGATTATAAAAATATTAAAAAACAATTAAAATATGTTTTACATTATAAGAAGTGGAGTGAGGTTATTACACACAATCCTGATGGTGAGTATGGTAATTATCAACATAAGCAGATAAATAGGATTTTAAATGAACTTGGTGTTAGTAATCTTTATTATTTTGGAAAGTATTATAAAGAAGATGAACTTGATGAGTTAGATAAAGAGACAACTTTGGATGGTCATTTAATTAGTAAAAAAATTAAGATGGTTAAGAAATATGATGGGATATATGATGATTATAGACATATGTTACCATTTGAGGATTGGACAGGAGCAAGTAAATGGTAAAGTTAAATAGGAAAGATAAAGTTAATGTTTTTATAGTTATTTTAATTTATTTAGGAATTGCTTTGTTAATTACACATGGAGAATATGTATTTGGCTCGAAAACAGATTGGAGTTTTCAACATATGGCATTTCCTGAATATTTTAGGATGCTTTTTTATAAAACTTATGATATTTTTCCTGATTTTGCTTTGAATATTGGTGGTGGGCAAAATATATATTATTTTGCCTATTATGGTTTATTAAGTCCTATCTTATTAATTTCTTATTTACTTCCGTTTATACCAATGGATTTTTATATGATTTTTGTTATTTTATTGGTTGGAGTTATTTCTATTTATTTATTTTATGTATGGATTAAAGGCTTTAATTTTTCTAGTGGTTTATGTTTTGTTTTAACTCTTTTATTTGCAATGGCGGGGCCGTTATTATTTCATAGTCATAGACATATTATGTTTATTAATTATATGCCATTTTTACTTTTAGGTTTGATAGGGGTTAGAAGATATTTTTCTAACGGTTATAAGGGTTTAATGGTGATTAGTATATTTTTAATGATAATGACTAGTTATTATTATAGTGTTGGTGGAATATTATGTTTAACTGTATATGGTGTTTTTGAATATTTAAAAGTTAATGAGAAATTTGATTTAAAAGATTTTATTAAAAATGGTGTTAAATTTGCTTTGCTTGTTATTTTAGGTGTTTTGATGGCTGGGGTAATTTTATTGCCAGTGATATATGCGCTTATGAATGGCCGAGGCGAGAGTTTTGGTGGTGTTTCATTATTGGAGGCTTTAACACCTAATATAAATTTGAATTTTTTACTTTATAAGGCTTATTCAGTTGGATTGCTTGGAATTACTTTTTTAGCAATTATTTATTTAATTTTTATGAATAAGGAGAAAAGATTTTTAGGAATTGTTTTATCATTGATGATTATTTGTCCAATTTTTGTATATGTTTTGAATGGGGCTTTGTATTTAGATGGTAAAGCTTTGATTCCATTTTTACCTTTATATGTTTTAGCTACAGGTTTTTTTCTAAGGGAAATTTTGAATTTTAATGTTAATTTTAAAGTAGTATTTTTAACGATGATTATTTCTATTGTCTGGATATATTTAGATAATAATAGTTTAAGATTGTATTTTACTTTGGAATGTATTTTAATTTTAGTTATTTTAGGTTTATATAATAAATTTAAAAAGAAATTAATTTTATTTATTCCTATTTCTGTTTTAAGTATATTAATTTGTATGGGGGTTAATTTTAGTGATAGTTTGATTAGTATAGTGGAATATAAAAAACAAAATGATCCTCAGCTAGAGGAGATTATGGATGATATTGCTGATAGTGATAAGGGAGTTTACCGGACGGCAATTAGTTTAAAGGCTTCTAGCGAGACAGTAAATATGCTTGAGAATATTAATGAGAATTTGGTGACGCTGTATTCATCAACTTATAATACTGCTTATAGTGATTTTTTCTATGATTTTAATAATAATAGAGCTTTTAGAAATATGTTTATTACTAGTGAGAATGATAATAGTTTGTTTGAAAGTTATATGGGTGTTAAGTATTTGGTGACTGATAAAGAGGCACCAAGAGGATATAAGCTTTGGAAAAGATATGATGATTATACTGTTTATATTAATGAAAATACTTTGCCTTTAGGTTATGCGACTGATAGAGTGATTAGTAAGAATGATTATAATGAATTAGATTATCCAAATGATGTTTTGGCTTTAATTGGTAATGTGGTAGCGGATAAGGGAGAATATAAATATGATGAGTTAGTTACTAAATTATCATTGAATTTGACAGATGGCGATAATGATAATATCAATTTAGAAGATTACAAAGACGGATATAAAGTGAGTGTGAAAAGTAACGATGGTGAGAGTTTAAAGATTAAACTTGATGATAGTTCTAATCAGAAAATTTATTTACTTAGATTTAAGGTGGAAAAACCTCAAAGTTGTAAACTGGGTGATACTACTATTACAGTTAATGGTGTGAAAAATAAACTTACATGTAAGAGTTGGAAGTATTTTAATAGTAATTATACTTTTGATTATACGATATCTAGTAATGATAATATTGATTATTTAGATATTAATTTTTCAAAGGGAACACATTATATTAGTAAAATTGAATTTTACAGTTTAGATTATGAAAAATTTATTAGTAGTTTGTCTAGTGTTGATGAGTTTGAAATAGATGAGGCTAGTGGTGATAAAATTAGTGGTAATATAGAGGTTAGTAATGATGGATATTTTAATTTATCTATTCCATATGATCAAGGGTTTAAAATTAAGGTTGATGGCAAAGAAATAGATTATGAAAAGGTTAATAAAGCTTTTATTGGTTTTCCAATAAATAAAGGTAGACATTATATTGAAGTTGAGTATAATGCGCCTAATGCATTATTTGGCAAGATAGTAAGTTTAATTAGTTTTGGTATATTTATTATAGTTTTACTTTATGATAGGTATGTTAGGAGGAAGGCTAATGAATAAAGGTCAATTGTTAGTAGTGAATGTTAAAGAAAAACCTTATACAATGAAAATTTTTGATGATGGAAAGTTAATTAGAGAAATAGATGAGGTTTGGATAGGGAAAAATGGGGTGACTTCATTTGATGATGCAATAGAAGGTGATTATAAAACACCATTAGGTTTATATAATTTAGGGGTAGGTTTTGGAATGCATGATTTAGATATTCATTATCCTTATTTTAAAGTTCACGATAACGATTATTGGGTTGATGATTATAAGTCTTGTCATTATAATTATATGGTTAGAATTGGTGAAGATATTGATAATTTTGGTTATTCTTATATTATTAGTGAGAATGAAAAAGATTTTGTTTCGGCTGAACATTTAAAAGATTACGAGATGCAGTATGAGTATGCGGTGTTTATCGAATTTAATAGTTGCGGACAAATTGATGAAAATGGTAATGGAAATAAAAAAGGTTCGGCGATATTTTTACATTGCTTTGGCACTAAGGGCTATACTGGTGGGTGTGTAGCGGTAGCTAGAGAAAATATGGAATTTATAATGCGTTTTTTAGATAGAGAAAAATGTCCAAAAATATTGATAACGAAATAAACTTGGGAAAAATCCAAGTTTTTTTGATTTTTAGAAGGAAATTTGATTTTTATGTCGTATGTTTATATATGAAGGGGCTTAGAAAGGAGATATATGAAAAAAATTTTATTGTTTTTATTACTTTTATCAATTTCTTTAACACCTAATTTTAAGGTTAGTGCGCAAGAGGTTAGAATTACTTATAATAAACTACATGGTATTGCTTATAATCAGAAAATTGATGGTAAGTTAAAGTCTAATACGGTGACGATGTTTCAAATGGGCGATAGGATAGCTTATTGTATTGAACCTGGTGTAGAAATTACAGATAATTATTATGATATTTATACAGATTGGAGTAAAGTTGATTTTTCTGATGAGTTAAAGGAGTATATTGAAAAGGTAGGTTATTATGGATATGAGTATCCTACTCATCAAACTAATTATTATTATATTGCTGCTCAGGAGTTGATATGGAAAGCGGTTAGACCGGATATGGAAGTTACTTGGACGACTGGAGAGAATATGACGGGTGATGTTATTAATATTAGTAAGGAGAAAGAGGAAATTTTAAATTTGGTTAATAATCATGATTTAGCACCTAGTTTTAGTGAAAAAGAAGTTAAAGGTGAGATTGGTGATACTGTTACTTTAGTTGATGAGAATAATGTTTTAAGTTTATACGAAATATCAGAAAGTAAATATCATAAGGTTGTTAAGGAAGATAATAAGTTGATGATTACTTTGAATGATAATGTTGTGCCAAGTGAGAGACTTAGTTTGACTAGGAAGTATTATGATGATGCACCATTATTAGTTTATAGTAAGGGTAATTCGCAGAAACTGGCAGCATTAAGACTTACTTATGATAAGGAAACTTATGTTGATGTTTTGAATGAGGAAATTCCAGAGATTGTAAAAGTGCCTAATACTGGTGTTTATAATTTTTCAGGATTAGTTGGAACATTGTTAGTGGGTGCTGGAATTGTCTTGGCTAAAATACATTAAAAATATTGGTTTTATATTAGTAATTCTTGGACATTATTATTTTTGCAGTTATATATTAAGTGAGGTTCAAACTATTAGAGATTATGAGCCGGTTTGTAAATATGAGGATAAAAGTGATAAAGAAGTAGTAAATGAAGTTAATGATGTAAAAGTAGAAGAAGTAGATCAAGTTCAAAAGGAAAATTATTTGGGAATTATAAAGATTCCAAAAATTAATTTGCAAAAGCGTTTATATGATATTAATTCTTATCAAAATAATGTGAATAAAAATATTGAAATTTTAAGTGATTCAGATATGCCTAATGTGTTAGGTGGAAATTTCATTTTAGCTGGTCATAATGGTAATACGGCAGTTGGCTATTTTAGAAATTTACATAAACTAAAGTTAGGCGATGAAGTTAATATAATTTATAATGATGTAAATTATACTTATGAGATTGCTAAAATATATGATGTTTTTAAAAATGGTAAGGTTAGTATTAAAAGAGATAAAAGTAAAACAACTATTACTTTAATTACCTGTTTAGGTAATGATAGACAATTGGTTGTAATTGGTTATTTAAAATAGTTTCCTTTGGACTGTTTCAAATAAGAGAATAAGAAAAAGGTAAAAGAATAAAATTAATATAGGTGATTTTATGTGGAAATATAAAATAGGGGCTTTGGTTTTTTTATTTACTTTACTTTGTTTTTTTAATTATGTTAGTGCGAAGGGAAATGATTTACCTTTACTTTCTAAAGTTATTTATTTAGATGCTGGTCATGGAGGTGCTGATAGTGGGGCTTTTTATAAAAATGTGAAGGAATCGGATTTAAATTTAGTTATTACTAATAAGGTTATGGAATTATTAAAACAAGATGGAGCTATTGTTTATTTAACTAGGTATGGTGATTATGATTTATCGGTTAGTAATGCTTGGAATCGTAAACGCAGTGATTTATCTAGGCGGGCTAATATAATTAATCAATCTGAGTGTGATTTGTATTTATCTATTCATTTGAATGCGGAGAATAGTGGTACTTTACACGGTGCTGAGGTATATTATGATACGATTAATCCAGAAAATGAAAAGATTGCAAAAATATTTCAAAAAGAATTTCAAAAGTATTTGAATTCTAATAGGGAGTATAAGGAAAATAGTACTAAGTATTTGCAAAGGCGAGTGAGTCGACCAGGGGTGTTATTAGAGGTTGGTTTTTTGTCTAATGCGAGTGAGAGGTCTTTACTTAAGAGTAATACTTATCAAAATAAGATAGCTAGTGTAATTAGGAATGCGGTTAATTTATATTTTAGCAGTTAAATTTCACACTTTTATCATAAAAGGTGATTGTTTTTGTGTTATAATGATTCATAGGTGAGTATATGACAGAAAAAATATTTAGAACGATAGATGAACAAGTTGATATATTAAAACGGAAAGGTTTAATTATTGATAATAATGAAGAAACTAGAGAAATTTTGTTTAGAGAAAATTATTTTTTTATAAGTGGTTATCGTCATTTGTTTATGACTAAGGAAACTGGAAGAAAGTTTTTGCCTGGTACGACTTTTGAAGAACTGTATGCGACCTTTTTATTTGATAGGGCAATTAGAAATACATTTTTTAAAAATATTTTGATTGTTGAGAATAATATTAAGTCAATTATTAGTTATCAATTATCAAGAAAGTATGGTTTTAAAGAGAAAGATTATTTGAATCCACAAAATTTTTCGCAAGATAGTTTACAATCTAGGCAGGTATATGATGTATTAAATAAGGTTAAAAGGCAGATAAGAGTAAATGGCCGTAAGCATACAGCGACATATCATTATATTGAAAATTATGGATATATACCACTTTGGATTTTGGTTAAGGTACTTTCTTTTGGAATTATGGCTGAGTTTTATGATATTTTAAAAGATGATGATAAAGAGGAAATAAGTAATTTTTATAAGATAAATTCTGAGGTTTTAGATATTTATTTGTCGTTACTTTCTAATTTTAGGAATGTGTGTGCACATGAAGATATTTTATATGATCATAGAACACAAAGGGTAATTCCTAATACGATTTTTCATGAAAAGCTTAATATTCCTAGTGATGATGATGGTTATATATATGGAAAAAACGATTTGTTTAGTTTAGTTATTATTTTAAAGTTAATGCTTAGAAAAGAAGAATTTGATATTATGATTGAGGAAATTAAAAGGGAAGTGGAAATTCTTGACGAAGCAATTAATGTGGTACCACTTGATACTATTTTAAATAGAATAGGTTTTCCAGATAATTGGTATGATATAAAAGAAATGTGAAGGAGGAATGTTTATGCGTGAGCGAATAGTTAATGTTATTGTTATTTTGATTGTTTTAGCACTTGGAGTAACAGGAACGTTATATTTTTTAGATAATGATTCTAATAGTGGTAGTTTGGTTAAAAAGGATGTAACAATTACTTCAAATGATTCTATTAATGAGTCTATTGATAAGGTGTATGATTCGGTGGTTGTTGTCAATAATTATCAAAATTCTCGCTTGGCTGGATATGGTTCTGGCTTTGTTTATAAGAAAGATAATAAGTATGGTTATATTTTGACAAATAATCATGTGGTGGAAAATGCATCAGAAATTAAAGTTACTTTGAGTTCTGGCGAGGAAATTGATGCGAAGGTTTTAGGAACAGATGAATATATGGATATTGCTGTTTTAAGAATTGATGCGGATAAGGTTTTACAGGTAGCTGAGCTTGGTGATAGTACCGAAGCGAAGATTGGTGATACAATATTTACAGTAGGAACACCGGTTAGTACAGATTATGCTGGTACAGTTACGAAAGGTATCATTTCTGGTGAAAATCGTGAGATTACTGTTACTAATAATGGTTCTTCATATATGATGGAGGCAATTCAGATTGATGCGTCTATTAATCCTGGTAATAGTGGTGGACCACTTGTTAATATAAATGGAGAAGTTATTGGAATTAATTCAGTGAAGTTGGTTGAAAGTTCGATTGAAGGTATGGGATTTGCTATTCCGATTGAGGTGGCTATGTCACAAATAGATAAATTAGAAAGTGGCAAGGCTATTGAAAGACCAGTTATTGGTGTGGCACTTTATGATTTAGATAGTTTACCATTACTTGGTTATAGTGATTTACGTATTGATGATAGTATTAAATCTGGGGTTGTTGTAGATTCTGTAGAGAGTGGTTCTGATGCCGAAAAGGCTGGACTTCAAAGAAATGATATAATTACTAAGGTAGATGGTACAGAGATTAAGAATGCTGCTCATTTGAAATATCTTTTGTATAAACATAATATAGGTGATAGTGTTAAATTAACTATTGTTCGTAATGGTAATGAAAAAGAGTTAACACTTAAGTTAACTCAGCAAATTGGAGACTCTAATTAGAGTCTCTTATTTCTTTACATTCACCAGGTGCAGGAGCATAAAAACAATGGTTTTTGTATCTACCAGTATTATATTGGTCCCACCAAGTGGTTTTACATGATTCTCCGGTAGCTGGTGCATAGAACCATAGAGCATTGGTGGCTGGATGATAGTATTCGCCTTTAATGACTCGATTGGCGAGATTTCTTTCGACTGTGGTAGGGTTACTAAAAAATAATGGACTATCTACTCCAGAAAAACCGCCTGGATTTTGATAGATGACTTCGCTTATTGTGTCTGTGTTTTTGAATGTAAGACAGTTGGCGAGGGCTCTATTTATGACTACGTTTCCTACCATCAGCATGCCTAGGTCTCCTTCACCAACAGCTTCGGCTCGCATTAATCGGGCAAGTAAGTCTCTTTCGGTATCTGTAGTTCTAATTATTGCCATAGTATAATCACCAATATATTATATGTTTTTTTGTTTATCTTTGTGAAATGATTTGAAATAATTGTGATGATGTGATATAATTTATTTGTCTTTGTTTTAGGGGAATAGTTCAGTTGGTAGAACGTCGGTCTCCAAAACCGAATGTCGTGAGTTCAAGTCTTGCTTCCCCTGCCATTATTGGAAATAATCCAAAAAATTGGATTTAACCTATATAAAAGCACGGAAAACGAATAATTTATCCGTGTTTTTGTTATATAATTTATTTAATTATTACTAATATATGGTATCATATTTTTTGTAAAAAGGAGATGATTACATGATAAGTTATTTATATATGACATCGAATAATAAAATTGCTCAAATATTTGATAAAATTAAAACAGCAGCCCAACTATCATAATTTACATTTGAATTTTTAAAAAACATGGGTTTTACAAGTTCTAACGATCGTGGCTTTATTAATGTTTTAAAAAATTTAGGATTCTTGAGTTCAGATAGTGTACCTACTTCTTATTATGCAGAATTAAGAGATGGAAATTCAAAGAAAATTATTGCTATGCAAATAAGAGAATACTATAAAGATTTATTTATAA
>CALVXV010000011.1 GCA_944371685.1 uncultured Bacilli bacterium
AAAAAAGCGGCGATTCCGGCCATAACAGGAACTGAAAAAAGCGGTGATTCCGACCATAACAGGAACTGAAAAAAGAAACTAGAGAGTACACTCTGGTTTTATTTTGTACATAATAATCAAAAAAACAGATGAACCATTACAAATTGAAAAAAAATTAAAATAACAAACACAAATGAGTTTGACAAACAAAATATATTTATATATAATTAATGACAAGGCATGAGGAAAATAGTAATAAGATAAGTATACTTATAGTGAACTAGGATTAGTGGAAGCCTGGCAGTATGCCCTTATGAACGCGTTCCTTAGAAAAGCTGTTTGTACAATCTGCATTAAAGATTAAAGTTGCATAGAATCTCTATGAAGTAAGGTGGCACCGCGGGGAAACTCGTCCTTATTTTATAGGGATTTTTTATATAAGGAGGAATAATATGTATACAAAATTAGAAGAAATATTAAAAAATGCTATGCAAGAATTAAATTATAATTATGAACCAAAAGTAATTAAATCAAATGTTGAAACAGTAGACTTTCAATGTGATGATGCCTTCAAATTAGCTAAAGAGTATCATAAGGCCCCATTTGTTATTGCGGAAGAAATAGTCACTAAAATAAAAGAAGATAAAAATTTTAGTAATTATTTTAAAGAAATCAGTGTTTCCAAACCAGGTTTTATCAATATCAGTGTAAGTGACACCCTTATTAATAAATCATTAAAAGAATTAATAACGCAAGATAAATTTGGTGTAAATAAAGAAAACGAAACAATTGTCTTAGACTATGGTGGACCAAATGTTGCTAAACCACTTCATGTTGGCCACTTAAGAACCGCAATAATCGGCCAAGCTATTAATAACATTTTAAAATTCAAAGGTAATAAAACTATTGCTGACGTACACTTAGGAGATATTGGAACACAAATGGGCCAAGTAATTTATGGTATTTTAAATGACTTTCCAAATCAAAATTATGAAGATATTGATTTTGATTTAAACTACCTAAATGTAACCTATCCTAAAATGAGCGCACTATGTAAAGAAGATGAAGAAGTAAGAAAAAAATGTGCTGAAATAACCAAAAAATTACAAGAAGGAGATAAAAATTATCGCATTCTATGGGATAAAATATACAAATTATCAGTAAATGATATTAAAAGAATATATGATTATTTAGATGTTCATTTTGATTATTGGTATGGTGAAAGCGATGCCTATAAACAATTCCCAGAAATGATGAAATACTTAGAAGATAATAATTATGTTAAATTAGACAATGGTGCTAAAATCATTGATGTCAAAGAAGATGATGATAAAATTGATATACCCCCATGTATCATTCAAAAAAGTGACGGGGCTTATCTTTATGCCACATCTGACCTAGGTACTATTTGGCAAAGAAAAAAAGACTTTAATCCAGATGAAATAATCTATGTTGTTGATGCCCGTCAAAGTATGTATTTTACTCAAATATTTAGAGCATCTAAAAAAACACATATTTTTGATGGTAAACTAGTTCATTACGGTAATGGTACTGTCAATGGTAAAGATAATAAACCATTTAAAACTAGAACTGGTGGTGCTTTAAAATTAGAAGATTTAATTAAAGAAGTAAAAAAAGAATTTATTAATTTAAGACCAGAAAATAAAAACATGGATGAACAAGATTTAGATAAAATAGTAAATTCTATCCTAAAATTTGCCGATCTTCAAAATGATTTAACCAGAAATTATATATTTGATATTAAAAAATTTAGTGAAGTAAATGGTAAAACAGGCCCATACATCTTATATACATATCTAAGAATCAATAAACTATTAACAGGAAATGATGGTAACTTATCAGATAATATTTATAATGATATAGATAGAAAACTTCGTTTAAAACTATTAGAAGTAACTAATGTTATTGAACAAGCATCCAAAGAAAGAAGGCCACATTATCTTGCTAGTTACTTATATGAACTATCAGTAATTGCCAATAACTTCTATCAAAATAATCATATGACAGGACTAGAAGGACAAATTAAAAACGACTATAATATAGTTCTATCATTTAATAATTTAGTTTTAAAAACCTTGCTTAATCTATTAGGCATTCACATTCCAAAAACAATGTAAAATAGTTGAAAAAACTCCTCACTTATGATATATTAATATCAGAATAGGGGATGAAATCATGGAAGATTCTCATAAAACATCATTAATTTTAATTTTATTAGCTGTTGTCGTAGTTATGGCTGTTGGTTATGCAGCATTTGCTCAACAATTAAATATTACTGGAACCGCTGAAATCACATCGACATGGGACGTCCATATTGAAGAAATTTCAGTTGCCAGTGAACTTAATCAGGGAAAAAATATCAGCGCTACTGTCGCTAGTGATAAATTAAGTGTCAATTTTCAAGCTGAATTAGTTATTCCATCAAGTTCAGTCACTTATAATGTCACCGTTAAAAATAGCGGTACAATAGATGCTAAATTAGATTCACTATTGTTCGACAACTCACAAAATGAAGCTATTAAATATAGTTATTCAGGTATAGCACTAAATGATGTTATTGAAAGTGGAGATACCCAAACTTTCACCGTTACAGTTACATTTGATGAAAATTATACTAAAGATCCAGAAGTTAAAACAGGCACCCTTACAATGACACTAGGATATGTTCAAGCTTAAGTAAGAACTTAAGCTTTTTTCTTTACACTCATAAAAACAGAAAACATAAAGGTAAATTGAATTTATGTCAATTTCACAAAAAAAATCACTTGAATTGTTATTTAAAATATGTTAATATCATAAGTAGAGTAGGGAAACTACTTAGAATATAATAGGAAGGAAGGAAAACATGGAAAGCAGACACAAAAATGCGTTAATCGTCGTTTTAGTAGCAGTAATTCTAGTTATGGCTGTAGGTTATGCAGCATTTACTCAACAATTAACAATCAATACAACCGCAAACATTACAGAGCAAACAACAAACTGGAATATTCACTATGATACTGGAAAAACTACAGGAGCAGGAGTTGTTGATGCTTCAATGGGTTCAGGTGGAACAACTGCCCCAAATGGTAGTATTAGTTATGATGGTACTGGCCAAACAGCAACTATTAACGCTACTTTAAATCAACCAGGAGATTCAGTTAAGTTCACTTTAACTATCAAAAATGATGGAACTATTAAAGCTCGTTTAGGAACTCCATCTGTTGCTACAGTTGCTGGAGATACAAACGATGCTCCATTAATTGTTCAAGAAGGTAACATTATCTTTACAGTTACTGCACCAGCTCAAACTACACTTAATGCTGGTGAAAAAACTACAATGACAGTAACTGCTAAATTTGATGATACTGCTCAAGGTGTTGGTGATACTACTACATCAAGCATTACTGTTACTACAACTGCTACACAAGTTTCGTAGTTTACGTCAAAGAAAAACTTTCGGTTTTTCTTTTTTTGTTATTGAAGTATCATAAAAAATATGATATTATCATAAGTAGAGTAGAGAAACTACTTAGACTATTATAGGAGGGAAAGAAAACATGGAAAGCAAACACAAAAATGCGTTGATTGGAGCATTATTGGCTGTAGTATTTGTTATGGCTGTAGGTTACGCTGCATTTGCTCAAACTTTAACTATCAATGGTAGCGCAACAATCACATCAACTTGGAATGTTCATTTCGATACTACTAAAACTTCAGGTACTGATGTTATTTCACCAACAACCGGAGCCGGTGGAACTCAAGCACCAACTGGTTCAGTTGGTTATGAAGATAATGGCCAAAAAGCTAATATTACTGCTCAATTAAATCAACCAGGAGATAAAGTTGTATTTACTTTAACTATTAAAAACGAAGGTAATATTGCTGCAACTTTAGCTACTCCAGTTGTTACATTAAATGGTGGCGGTTCAGATGCTAACCCTGATGGCTTAATTGTTAAAGAAGGTAACATTATCTTTACAGTTACTGCGCCAACACCAACAACAATTAATGGCAGCGACAGTGCTACAATGACAGTAACTGCTGAATTTGATAGCAATGCACAAAGTGTTGGAGCAACTACTTCATCAAGCATTACTGTTACTACTGTAGCTTCACAAGCATAACTTGTGTAAACCGAGAAAAACTTTTAAAGTTTTTCTTTTTTGTGTCTTGTCAACACCTAAAAAAAATGATATATTAAATTATAGAGTAGAGGAAAGCTACTTGAGAGAAAGGATGAAAAACATGGAAAGTAAAAACAAAAATATTTTAATTGCTTCATTACTTGCCGTAGTACTAGTAATGGCTGTCGGTTATGCCGCATTTGTTCAACAGCTAACAATCACTGGTACAGCTGAAATTACATCAACCTGGAATGTTCATTATGATACTACAAAAACTTCAGGCGATGGAGTTGTATCACCTACAACAGGAGCAGGTGGAACCCAAGCTCCAACAGGTTCAATTAGTTATGAAAATGGACAAAAAGCCAACATTACTGCACAATTAAATCAACCAGGTGATAAAATCGTATTTACTTTAACTATCAAAAATGACGGTAATATTAATGCTTCATTAGCTAAGCCAGTTGTAACATTAAACGGCGAAGGAAAAGATACTAATCCTGAAGATTTAATTGTTAAAGAAGGTAACATTATCTTTACAGTTACTGCTCCATCTCCAACTACAGTTGATGGTGGTGCTGAAGCTACAATGACAGTAACTGCTGAATTTGATAGTAATGCCCAAAGTGTTGGAGCTACTACTTCATCAAGCATTAGTGTTACTACAGTAGCATCACAAGCATAACTTGTGTAAAGAAGAAAAACTTTAAAAGTTTTTCTTTTTAATTTTATTGATAAGAATCTTTAAAAATGGTATATTAATATTAAAGTAGGGAAACTACTTCAAAGAAAGAGAGGAAAAAGCATGGAAAGTAAAAACAAAAATATTTTAATCGGTACATTATTAGCAGTAGTATTTGTTATGGCAGTTGGTTACGCTGCTTTTGCTCAACAATTACAAATTAACGGTACAGCTAGAATTAATTCAACTTGGGATGTTCATTTTAATCAAACTCAATTATCAGGTGTAGGAAATCCTGGATTTAGTGGAGGAACAACCCCAACAGGTACAATTAGTTATACCAATGCACATACAGCTAGTCTTACTGCAAATTTATATCAACCAGGAGACACTGTAACTTTCACATTAACTATTGAAAATGGTGGTAGTATCACAGCTGATTTAGGAACACCAACTGTTACAATGGATGGTGATGAAGATGGAACCGGTAATTTAACTGCTAAAAAAGGTAATATTCAATTTACTGTAACTGCACCAAGTCCTACAACTATTACCCAAAGTGATAGTGCTACAATGATTGTTAAAGCTGAATTCATCTCAAGTGCTACTTCAGTTGGAAGTGCATCAAATGCTACAGTAAATATTCAATTAAATGCTACACAAGCTACTGCATAATATATGTAAACTAAGAAAAACTTTTAAAGTTTTTCTTTTTAATTTTATTGATAAGAAACTTTAAAAATGGTATATTAATATTAAAGTAGAGAAACTACTTCATATAAAAGGAGGAAAAAGCATGGAAAGTAAAAACAAAAATATTTTAATCGGTACATTATTAGCAGTAGTATTCGTTATGGCAGTAGGTTACGCTGCTTTTGCTCAACAATTACAAATTAACGGTACAGCTACAATCAATTCAACTTGGGATGTTCATTTTGACCAAACTAAAACATCAGGAGCGGGAGTAATTGATGCTTCAAAAACATTCTCTGGAGGAACATTACCATCTGGTACTATTAGTTATGGTGGACCTCATGAAGCAACACTTTCAGCTAATTTAAACCAACCAGGTGATAAAGTTGTCTTTACATTAACTATTGAAAATGGTGGTAGTATTACCGCTAATTTAGGAACCCCAACTGTTACAATGGCTGGTGATGAAGATGGAACCGGTAATTTAACCGCTAAAAAAGGTAATATTCAATTTACTGTAACTAGTCCAAATCCAACAACTATAGCTGAAGATGCAACCGCTGAAATGACAGTAATTGCTGAATTCTTATCAAGTGCTGAAACTGTTGGAGCAAATTCTACTGCTAGTGTTACAATTAACTTTGATGCTACACAAGCTACTGCATAATATATGTAAACCAAGAAAAACTTTAGAAGTTTTTCTTTTTATATACTAGGAATTTGCTTTGTAAGAAATAAAAACCATTTACAAAATCAAATGTTTGAGGCATACTAAATACATCACCCAATTGTAGCTTAAATGTAAGTTAAAATGTAAAGTTAAAATTTTAAACATTAATACATTAACTATAAATGATAAAATTAAGCTTAAAAAAAGGTTATAATTGAAATATTATGTGCCATAATAAATAGGGTAATAATATATATATAAATTAATATAATAAGACTAACAAATTGTAAACAAACATAATATGTCAACTAAAATAAAAAATTACTTGAATACTATTTCAAAATATGATACTATTTTTATAGAATAAAGGAGGAAAATATGGAAGCTAAACACAAAAACGCTTTAATAGTTGCACTACTTGCTGTAGTATTAGTTATGTCTGTAGGTTATGCGGCATTCGCTCAACAATTAAACATTACAGGAAATGCTACAATCACTTCAAGATGGGACGTTCATTTTCAAAAAGGCTCAGAATCTTATCAACCATCTTCTACAATGGGAACAACTCCAACAGGAAGTGTTACTGTAGATGAAGGTGGCTTAACTGCTACATTTTCTGCAAGCTTAATTAGCCCAGGTGATAAAATAACCTATACCGTGCCAATTGAAAATTCAGGGAACATCAATGCCGTATTACAAAATATAACCTTATCAGGAAACAATGTAACAGTTCAAGGAGATAACAACTTAGAGGCTGTTAGTAAAGATGGAAATATTAAGTATACTGTAACTAGTCCAGGTACTAGCACTCTTACTTCTGGTGGTGGAACTGCCAATTTAACTATTGTTGCTGAGTTCGTAGACAAATCAGAAGGAAATGCCAACGCATTTGGTTCAACTGCTGATTTAACAGTTACTTTAAATTATGTACAAGCTCAATAATTTGGGCTTTTTTCTTTTCTGGCATAGTGAAAAAAATACATAATCTATCCACAAAAAGACAAAATATAAAATGTTTACCTTAGGGTAAGTTAATGTCAAAATTTATTTTTTTGACATTTTGTTCTTATATTCAGTTGTAAACTTCTTAATGTTATGTTATAATTCAATATAGTAAGATAGTAAGGAAAAACTATAAAAAAGGGGTATGAATATGAAAAAAAATCTTATAATATATAGTTTATTAATTATATATTTGATTTTAAACGTCTTTGTTATAAGTCCCTTAAATCTCGACTATTATAATGAAATAATCCATCCAATAATGTGGATTGCCTTATGTGCAGTGGCTATATTCTTAAGTCGTGATTCAACCATTAGGGTTAAGGGTGAACAAGATAAAACACAAAGTTTAATTATCACACTTATCATTTATATAATTGTCTATTTCTTACTTGGATTAATATTCGGTTTTGAAAAAACACCTTATGCTAAAGACATATTAAGTATTATTAAAAACCTATGGAGTTTCGCCGGCTTAATATTCTTCCAAGAATTCATCAGAGAAGCACTAGTTAAAAACGAAAAGAAAAGAGTACTAAATTATATTATAATGACAGTTTTATTCACGGCAATAAACTTAAATTATTCTAATTTTCTTAGTAACTTTGTTGATTTAAAAGAAACATTTATTTATACATCAACAACTTTGATACCAGCAATATTAGAAAGCGCTATCTGTACCTACCTAGTATATATAGGTGGAGCTAAATTCTCAATCATCTATCGACTTTTTATTACTGTTCCACCATTCATTGTACCAATTATTCCAAGTTTAGATTGGTTTGCCACCGCTATAATCGGTGTTGTATTACCACTAGGTGTTTATGTCTACATGAATTATGTTCACGTAAATAAATCAGAAAGATTATCTAAAAGAGAACGGCGTAAATATAATCCTGTTGTCTATGTACCAGTATTTATTTTTATTGCATTATTAGCTGGATTCGTTATGGGATTATTCAAATATCAACCAATTGCCGTTCTATCAGGAAGTATGTCACCAACATTCAATAGAGGAGATGCGGTTGTCATAAATAAATTAACAACTAGGGAAAAAGACGAATTAAAAGAAGGCGACATCATTCAATTCGTCAGTGGCACAAAATATGTTGTTCACCGTATTGTTGATATCACTAATGATGAAAATGGTAACAAATTATTTGTTACTAAAGGTGATCATAATAATACAATTGATGCTACTAAAGTAGCACTAGAAGATGTAATTGGAAAAGTATCGTTTGTTGTACCATATATTGGTTATCCATCAGTATGGTTAAGTGGTGCAATATCATAAGAAGGGGAGAAGAAATATGAGACAAAAAAATGAAACAGAGATTATTTTAAAACAGTGGGTTCGCGTAGTCTTATTAATTGTCGTCATTGCAATAATGATTGCATCCATTGTTTCAATTGTTAAAGGATTAAATCCAGCCAAAGCTGGACAAGAAGAATTATATTCATATAATTATAATTCGAACTTAGACTATAAAGTCTATTTAAAAGATAATAGCTTTTTCACAACACCATACATTGGAATGAATAAGCAATATATCGCATCACTAATTGACCACATTGATGTTGATACAAGTTACACTTTCCAAAGTACTAAGGAATTAGATTATAGCTATAACTATGAAATAGTTGCCACAGCTAAAGGACTTTATCAAAACACAGATGGACAAGATGTTGAACTTTGGTCAAAATCTTATCCAATAGCTAATCAAGCTAACCAAAGTGGTAGTGGAAAAACATTTACAATCGACAAAACAGTCAGCTTAGACTATAATCAATATAATCAAATAATGACTGATTTTAGAAATCAATATGGATTATCATTAGATGCTAGAGTTGATTTAGCTATGAACATCAATGTTACAGCTGGTCTAAAAGGTGAATCAGAAAAAGGCTTACAAGATACAAATACAATAGCCTTAGAAATACCTTTATTACAACAAACTATCAGCATTAAACCTAACTATGTAAATCATGGCAATAACACTATCTATAGCGAAGCCAAAGCAGAAGAAAATATCAATATTCCATTAGTAGCTATAGGAGCTGTAGTATTAGTTATTTCATTAATTACCTTCAAGATATTAGTTAAGAGTTTACTTGCTGTAACTAGAAAATCTGAATACGTTCTAGCTCTTAACAAAATCTTAAAAGAATATGCTGATATCATTGCTGAAACTCACAATATGCCAGATATTGATAAATATGATATCATCAACGTTAAAAACTTTAACGACCTAGTTGATGTTGAAGAAGAATTACATTCACCAATTCTATACTTTGAAGTCAAAGAAAATTATGAAAGTATCTTCTTAATCATCAATAATAATACACTTTATAAATTTACATTAAGAGAATCTGACTTTGACCACTTTAGTAAATTAAAAGACTAAAAAAATACCAAGGCTTTAAACCTTGGTGTTTTTAATATCAAACATTTTTTTAATTTCATTAATTTGTTTTTTATCTTCATCAAACAACATAATTCGTCCTTTAAATCCGTTTAGACAAATATTTTCATGATGTAAAATAGTTGTATATTTGCCATGAATAATTGGAAAATATTGGTTTTTACGTTTTAAATAATTTCCATCTAAACGAAATTTTTTCAAAACCATTAAATCAGGTTTTCCATAAATTATAACCTCTACATTATTGGCATATTTCAAAACCTCATCAATCATGCGAACCTCAGGTGAAAGTGTAACCACCTTAGCCCCTAAACCTTGTAAAACCTTAATCGTCTCGCTATTAACAGCATTCAAAGGATAATCAGCTATAACCTCGTTATTCGCACAATACCTGTAAAGAGAACCTAATTCACTAACCAGTAATCTTTCCCCTTTAAAACAAGGAAATTCATGCATTATTCGAGGTAATTTATAATAAACATTGTAATCCTTATATTTTTTATATAAATCATAATCTTCTGTATATATTCTCATTAAACCTAAAAATAATTTTAACTGTTCTTCATTACGTATCAATACACTATATTCTAACTCATTATTTAAAACCGGCTCTTTCTTATAATCAAATGAAACCTTATGTCTAGCACCGCTACGTTTCAAAATAAGTTCATCGCAAACCTTACGTCTTAAATCATTTAAACACTTCATTGGAATAAATGCTTCATCTAAATTAATTTCACATTTCGATAAATAAAATGGCGTAGAGCCTAACTTATTTAATTTTTCATAAACTTCTTCTTTACTAGTCACTTTGTTTTTAGCCTTATCAAGCATTATTGATTGACAGCTGACCGTATTAACCCCATCTGAAATACTAAGCATTAAATAATCATTAGCCCGCCCATTAAGCCTACAACTAATGGGTATTTTTTTCTCATTCACGTTCAAACTCATCAAATTATGGTCTATCGTCTTATTAACCTTGTCCTTTACTGTCAGATGAATCTTATTATCAACAGCCGCCACTTCACCTTTAGAAACATGATTCACCAGTAATCCAGCCTCATTATAAAGCCTATTCACCATCATACCTTTATGACTATCACAAAATCTAATACCATCTTCTTGATATAAATCATCACTTAGTTTAATGTAAATTTTCTTATCATTCACTTTAATAACCTTTCCTAGTTTATACCCTAAGTGATTAGGTGTTTTAATATTATAAATATCGTCTCCAAATAAATATCCACTAGTAAACTTGCGGTTAAAAAGTTTATATAAATTAGTCATTTCTTCGTCAGTAACTCTAGGATAAACTCCTAAATAATAATCATCAATCAGCCTTCTATAAACTTTAGTCACATATCCCACATATTCGGGACTTTTCATTCGTCCCTCAATCTTTAAACTGTCAATGCCCACATCCAAAATTTCTTTTATATGTTCAGCCGTACATAACTCCTTCGTACTAAGAAGATAATCACCATCCGTCTCAATTCGGCCATTATCATCATATAATTCATAAGGCAACCGACAACTACCCACACAGCTTCCACGATTGCCACTTCTACCACCATTTAAACTACTAAACAAACATTGGCCACTATAAGAGACACATAATGCACCATGAATAAAAACCTCTTTTTGAATAGGGCATTTCAAACTTTTTATTTCATCTAAACTCATCTCTCTAGCCAAAACCGCTCTTTTAACTCCCATCTTCCAAAGTAATTCCAAACCATCATCATTATGGACATTAATTTGTGTTGAAGCATGAATCTCTAAATCAGGCAATAATCCTCTAACTAAATTAATCATTCCTAAATCCTGCATAATAACTGCATCAACGCCAATTTCACACAAAAACTTCATATAAGCTAAAAAATCGTCTATTTCATTTTCAAACACCACCGTATTTGCTGTTACATATAACTTAACTCCATATAAATGACAATACTTTACAGCTTTTTCTAACTCATCATCAGAAAAATTTGGCGCAAAAGCTCTAGCTCCAAACACCTTACCACCAATATAAACCGCATCAGCTCCATTATTTATAGCCGAAATTAAAGTATTCATATCACCAGCCGGACTAAGTAGTTCTGTCTTAATCATAAACATCACCCCTAAAAAATTACAAAAGTATTATATCACGTGTCGGTTGACTTTGCACCTCATTTACATTATAATTTAATTAGAATAGGTGATACAATGAAACAAAAAGGATTTACCTTAGTAGAATTAATTGCTGTAGTAGCCATATTAGGCCTGATAGCCTTAGTCGTATATCCAGCCGTTGGCTCAGTTATTAAAAATGCTAGAGAAGAAACTTATAAAGACCAAGTTGATGTTATCATTAAAGCTGCTAAAGAGTGGAGTATTAAAAATGCCACTAAGTTAAGCGACGACGGTTCCATATATTCATTAAAAGTAGACACTCTAACCGATGAGGGATATATAACAAACGATGAAGTCAAAGACCCTCGTGATAGTAGTAAAAACTTAGAAGGTGTTGTTGAAATAAAATATAATAGCGCCACCAAAAGTTATGAATATACGTATAACGATGAACCAGATGACAACGAAACTATTTCCATGAACATATCCCAAACCATCATTCAAAACTCTAAAAAAAAACTTTGTTAAAAGCATATAATGGAATCTACAAAGGGAAAAACCCGGATAACTATCTAAAGATAAATAATAAACTATGGCGAATAATTAGTCATAATCAAGATGGTTCAATTAAAATAATTAGTACTGAAAGCCCAGAAAAACTCGCTTGGACATCAAACACTGATACCAATTTTACATCATCAAACATCAACACTTACCTAAATAAAACCTTTTATAATAGTGTAAACAATTTGGCCATAAAAAAATCAGACTTCTGTTTAAACTATAATAAAGAAAATTGTCAGCAAAAAATAAAAGTCACAATTGGTCTTTTAACCACCTATGATTATCTAAATGCCTCCAACAATGCAAACTGTAAAATAGACACCATTCAAGCTTGCAAAGATGGAAATTACCTATCTGACTTCTCGATAGAAAATGGCCCAGAATACACCATGAACTACACCAAAAATGAAATATATATTATCAAAGATGGCCTAATAGGTACTGCAAATCCCCATGAAATATTAAACATAAGACCAGTTTTGGCCATCAGTAAAACCGCTAAAATAATCGGTGGTAGTGGCACCAAAGATAATCCTTATATCTTAAATGAAGTTTGAAAATAAACATAAAATATAGTATAATATTCGAGGTGATTAACAATGAAAAAATTTTTTAATGAACACAAAAAGCAATGCCTAATTGGCGGTATAATCTTCTTAGTTATTTTCTTTATAATTATGATATGGTTATTTATCGTTCCTGTATTTAGTAACAATAAATATGGTGACCGTTTAGATGGTATTGAAAAGCACAAAATTTCATCAAGCACTGTCGATGAGATTAAAAATACCTTAAAAGAAAATAAACAAGTTTCCTCAGTTGTTTATAATAATGAAGGGCGCATCTTAAATTTCATCATCACCGTAAGTAATGATACAAAACTAGAAGATGCTAAAGCACTAGATGATGTTATCTTAGACAAACTTTCAGATGATGATAAAGAATACTATGATATTCAAGTTCTTATTGACACTGAAGAAGAAAATGAAACCTACCCAATAGCAGGATATAAAAACAAAGCCAGTAAGGACTTTGTCTATGGAAATGAGGGAGAAAGCAGTGAATAAAAAAATCGGAATAATTGCCATAATAGTCATATTAATTTTAGGTTCTATCGGCGTAGTCCGTTTTTTTACTAAAGAGGATAAAAACACAACCCTAACCGTTGTTGAAAAAAGATGGATTGAAAACAATAAAAATAATGTCATAGATTTTGCCACCTTAAATAGTGTACCCATTGTCAGTAATAATGGTAGCGGAATCTTCTTTGACTTTATAAACGCCTTAGAAAACGATACTGAATTAGAATTTAATGAAATATCATATGAAAAAGACGATATCACCACTGATTATGCTTTAGTAAAAAAAGAAAATCTAAATAAAAATGACTTATTACTATATCAAGATAATTATGTCTTAATTACCAGTGATAATATTCACTATACTAGTGTCAGTGAAATAAAAGACTTAAAAATCGGTATATTAAAAGGTGCGGCACCAAAAATAAATAAATATTTAACTGGTTCTTTAAATCTAACTTACACTGAATATAACACCGACGACGAATTAAAAACAGCTTTAGATACTAAAGCTGTAAACGCCATTGTTTTACCAAAATTAAACTATTTAGAAAATATTTTAACATCTGAAAACATGCATATCGCCTATAATATCAGTGAATATAAAATAAACTATATCATCACTTTAGGTGATAACGAAAGATTAAATAAAATCATCACTAAATATTTAAACAAATGGAAAGAAAAAGACTATCAAACATCATTAAATCAAGCCTTCGCCACCAATTATTTTACTTATAAAGAAATTTCTGAAAAAAGTCAAACCGACTTTAGAAGTCAAAGATATACATTTGGTTTCGTCTCAAATGCCCCATACGATATCACCGTTGGCGGAACTTTAAAAGGCTTTAATCATGATATTATCAGTACCTTCGCATCGTCAGCTGGTATTGAAGTAGACTATAAACAATATTCGTCTATAGAAAATATGTTAAAAGATTTTCAAGCTGGCAAAGTCGACTTAGTTTTAAATAATTTTAGTAATAAATTAAATAATGTCTATACCACAGTTCCAATTTATGATAGTAAAGTAGCCATCATCACTGATAACGATACCGACTTAATTGTCAACAATGTCACCTCGTTAAAAGACCGTGAAGTATTAACCATCAAAAATAGTAAAATATCTAAATATTTAAAAGATAATGATGTTAAAACTAAAGAATATGATAATATCAAAGATTTAATCAATAATATTAAATCATCAGATATTGCGGCTATTGATGAATACACCTACGATTATTATGTTAGGTCAGCCCTAAAAAATTTCAAAAAATTAAACACCATTGATATTGAAAATAATTACGGATATATTGCTCAAAAAAATAAAACCCTAAATGAATTTTTTAACTTCTATTTAACATTTATAAATACTCAAGCCATCACAAATACAAGTTATAAAGATTTACTTTTGTCAAATAATAATAATAAGAACTTACAATTAATATTAAGTTCATTAGTAATTGTTCTCCTAGCCATTGCTGGTATTATTACCAAAATAATTCTATCTAAAAAGAAAGATATCAATAGTAAACTATCTAAAACTGATAAATTACGTTACGTCGATAGTCTAACATCTTTAAAAAATCGTAATTACTTAAACGATAACATGGAAAAATGGGATAGCAGTGAAGCCTACCCGCAATCTGTTATCATAATAGACTTAAATAATGTAGCTTATATCAACGATAATTTCGGTCACACCGAAGGTGATAAAGTTATTGTCGAAGCCGCTGGCGTTCTTATTAATCATCAACTAAGTAATAGTGAAATCCTAAGAACAAACGGCAATGAATTTTTAATCTTTATCGTTGGTCATGATGAAAAAACAATCGTTACTTATATCAGAAAATTAAACAAAGAGTTTAAAGAATTGTCTCATGGCTTTGGTGCCGCAATCGGTTATAGTATGATAAATGATGAAATTAAAACCATTGATGATGCCATTAATGAAGCAACCCTAGACATGCGCAGTAACAAAGAAGAAGTTAAAAATTAGTAAGAAAGGAAAGAGGCAGTATGATAAAATCTTATGCTAAAAGAATATTTAATCTAATTACTAGACCAGAAATGAAAATTTTACCTGGTCAGCTCGCATTTTTCCTCGTACTAGCCATCTTTCCACTCCTAACACTATATGGATATATTGGTTCAAAAATACTATTCTTTGTCACCCCATTTGTCGATATAATTGAAAAATTAATTCCAAATAGCATTCTTCAGGTAATGCTTCCATTCATCGAAGATAGTCATATTACCGGTAATGTCATTTTCTTTATGATTGTTGGTTTTATCTTAGTTTCTAATGGAACCTATTCAATTATCATAACCTCTAACGAACTATATAATATAAAAAGTAATGACTACATCAAAGATAGAGTTAAAGCCTTATTCATGATTATTTTACTCATGTTCTTATTTGTCTTTATCTTTGTTGTTTTAGCCTATGGCAATATTATTGTTGATAAACTATTAGAACTTAAAATGTTATCATCAATTACTAACCATATATATTTTGTCTTTGTCCTTTTAAAATGGCCGATAGCCTTCATCCTAATTTTCTGGCTTTTAAAAATTATTTATACCATTTCTCCAGATAAAAAAATACCAAGTAAATTCATGAATAAAGGTGCTTTATTTACCACCGTCTGCTGGATAGTAACTACATCTATATATTCATACTATGTATCAAATTTGGCCAACTATACTTTATTTTATGGTAGTATCTCTGGTATTATAGCCATGATGATTTGGATATATATATTGTCATATATCTTTGTTATGGGTATTGCCATTAATACTGATGAATATAATGCTTATAAAAAAATGAATAAAAATGAGAAAACAGCTAAAACTAATTAATGGGCATATATTTATTACCGGTATATGCTTCCCCCAGACTACTAGTACCCAAAAAGATTATATATCTATAATAAGTATTAAAGGTAATAGTCTCCTAGTGACGCCAAGGCGTCACCTTTTTGTTTACTAGGAATTTGTTTTGTAAAAATCAAAAAATTATTTCCAAGAATAAATGTTAGTAATATATTAAGTACATCAAAGGTTGAAGGCGATGATATGAATATATTAAAGGGTTATGTGTTTAGAATGTATCCAACTAAAAAAATAAGAATGGATAATTAATAAAATAATTAGGGTAGCGACTATCCGATGCTGTTCTATGGAGGAGCCTTAGGTTTCTGTGAAGTAGAAAGAGCTTACCGTGAGATAATAACATCCCAAATTTATTTTGGTATTTTGTTCGAAAAAAAGTAAACCACATCTTAAAGATTTCTTAACTACT
>CALVXV010000012.1 GCA_944371685.1 uncultured Bacilli bacterium
AAAACAATTAATTACATTACGGATTATGTTTTTGCAAATTATAATATTAATCTTAATAAGGATTTGCTGGATCAAAATCTAAACATTAGTAGATTCTCTCTCAAACAGTTTTTAAACAATAATTATAATTTAAATATAGATACAGATTTAAAAATTCAAACTTTCCCAACTGATAAGGAACATTGTTTATTCGTAAAATATATTGATGGTAATAATGAGTTTCCTTTTTTTTACAGCTTTAACAAAAAAGACATAAAAAAGGCAAGAGCGTTAATGGTATTTTTAATTAATGATACTTTGATTAATAGATACAAAGATAATTTAGAGGAATATGAGCGATTAAAAATACACAATAAGATGAGCAAAATATTATTATCTAGTTATATGCCAAAAGAAAAAATTGATGCAAAAATAATTGATTTAGATTATGGAAATAATTTTTTAAAGATATTGCTTAATAATGATTGTTCATTATATCAGTTAAAATACAAAGAAAAATTAATTAATAAAAATATTTAAAAAAACAGTAAAAATATGATAAAATATGTTATGTGTAAATGGGGATGGTAATTATGCAATTGTTAAAAAAATTTAAAATAGTATTTATTGATTGTAATAAAATGTTAACAGCTAGTGGAATGTACTATTCTGATAATGGTATAGTAATTCAAAATACTTGCTGTGCCAAGATTTAAAAGATTTGAGAAAGTTATTTGATGTAAAATGAAGAATGAAGAATTTTTAATTGAACAAAATCATTTAAAAAAAACAATTGCAGACTATGAAGAAGTTATCTCTGACACTCAGTTAAAACTTAAAAATTTATCAGCACTTTATTCAGATCAAGAACGTAGAATAGCAGAGCAAGAGCGATTACTTCACAAAGTTAATAAATTAGAAAATAGTTTAAAACAGCCATATTTTGCACGAATAGATTTCTATAATAATGAATCTTTGATTAAAGATATATGTTATATTGGAAAAATTGGAGTAACAGATTATGATAACAGAGTTATTACTGTCGACTGGAGAGCCCCTATTTCTAGCCTTTATTATGATTCTAATGTTGGACCAGCATCTTATACTGCACCAGAGGGAAAAATATCTGGAGAATTACAGTTAAAACGGCAATATGATATTGAAAACAGTGTATTAAATAGTTTCAATGATGTTGATACTGTTAGTAATGATGAAATATTAAAGCCATATTTGAGTGTGAGTGCAGATAACAGATTAAAAAATATTGTCGCCTCTATTCAAAGTGAACAAAATGTAATAATAAGAGAACCAATTGGCAATAATTTAATTATTCAAGGAGTAGCTGGAAGTGGTAAAACAACAGTTGCTCTTCATCATATTGCTTATTTGGTATATAATAATAGAGATTATTATGATGCCAATCAGTATATAGTAATTGGACCAAATAAGTTTTTCGTAGATTATATATCAAGTGTTCTTCCAGATTTAGATGTTGATGGTGTTAAACAATTTGATTTTGTAGATTTTGCTTCTCATTATTTAAATACCAACTTTGAAATAAAAAACTCATTAGATAATTTTAATGCTAGCAATCCTAAACATCCAGATGATGATTTTTCGTATTATAGGACATCCTTAGAGTTTCAAAAGTTTATTAAAGAATATATGAAAAGTTTTGAAGAAAATATGTTACCCAAAAGTGATTTAGAATATAAAAACATAAAAATATTAGATTTTTCGGAAATAGAAAAAGAATACTATTCAATAAACAAAAATACTAGTGATACTATTAGTAAGCGAATTGATAGAGCAATTCTATTATTGAGTAAAAAAATTGATGACAAAAAAACAGACATTTTAAATAAATCTTTAAAAAATGTTTTAAAAGAAAATAATACTAATAAACAAAAGGAAAATGCAAAAAATAATCAATCGTTAAAAAAAGAATTGGATGCATCTGGAACAAATATTTTAAAAAGATATTTTAAAAAAATAAAATTTAATATTTATGATATTTATAAAAATGTATTGATAGAGGTAAAAAGTAATAATAAATTTGCTTGTGAAATAGATATTAAATTAAATGAACTGAAAAAAGGAATAATAGAATTTGAGGATCTTACCCCACTTATGTATATTTATTATATAATTAATGGGGCAGAAGAATTCAAAAATTATAGGCACGTAGTGATTGATGAAGCTCAAGATTATAATTTATTTACGTTTTTTATGTTAAAAAAGATTTTATCTAATAGTACATTTAGTATTTATGGCGATTTAGCTCAATCTTTATATTCTAATCGTTCTGTTAATTCATGGGATGATGTAATTGAAAAAGTTTTTAATAATAATATTTCAATTAAGTATTTAAATAAGAGTTATAGAACAACAATAGAAATAATGACTGAAGCAAATAAGATAAATAAACAATTAGGGTATTCATTAGCAGAACCAGTTATAAGACATGGAGCAAATGTACAATATATAAATACTGTACAAAAACAAATTAGCAATGTAATATTAAATCAAATTGATTATATGAAAAAACAAGGTTGTAAAACTATAGCAATTATTGGAAAAACGCCAAAAGAAGTTGACAATATATATAATAAAATAATGGGTAAAATTAATATTGAAAAAATAACTTCCAAAAATTATAAATTTTCAAACGATATTTGTATTACTACAGGTTATTTATCAAAAGGATTAGAATTTGATGGTGTCATTATATTAAATGTTAATAATAGTAATTATAATAAAAAGAATGAATTAGATATGAAATTATTATATGTATCTATGACAAGAGCATTGCATGAATTAAGTGTATTATATTCTGATGATTTATTAAATATATTAATATCAAATTAAAATATTTTGTTATATAATTAAATTATAAAATTGTAATATATATTTACAAATGATATAATATATTGGATTGTTATATTAAATGTTGGAGGTAGTTATGAAAATATTAATAATTAATATTCCTACTGGGAAGAAAAATGACAAACAATTTATGTCATTTATTAATAATATATATATTCCCGGACTCAACAAAAATATAAATATGGTGAAAGATAAAAATACTGAAGTTACTCATCGTTTTTGTGAATGGGGATTAGGACCTGTTGATATGGCTTATTGTAGATATATGGATCATTTAGCACAACCTATGGTATATTATGCTGCTAAAAATGCAGAAAAAGAAGGGTATGATGCAGTTATTATAAATTGTTTTGGTGATCCTATGCTATGGGAATTAAAACAAGCCTTAAATATTCCAGTTATAGGTTTGGGAGAAGCATCTATGATGTATTCGTTAAATTTAGGATATAAATTTGGTATAGTAAGTATTTCACCATATAATAATTTTGAAATTGAAAAAACGGTCGAAAAATATGGTTTAAATAAACGATTTGTTGGATGTGAACCTATTACAAGTTGGGAAAAAGGAGATCAAATAGAAATTGAAGAAACAATAAATGCTTTTACTCAAGCTGCCAAGAAGTTAATCGATAAGGGAGCAGAGGTAATAATTCCAGGATGTTCTGTTACTTCATTTAAAATTAGATCAATTAAAGGAATAACCGAAGTCGATAATGTTCCGATTGTAGATATAATAGGTGTTGCAATTAAACAGGCTGAAATGCTTGTTTCAATGAAGAAATCCGGAAGTAGCTGGATTAGTAGAAAAAATTTATATCATCAACCTAATATAAAAACATTGGAAACAGCAGATTATCTTTTAAACAATGAAAATTTGATATTTTGGGATATAAAATAATTAAGGAGGTAAAGAATGGAATATAGAGATATTTATGATAAAAATAAACAATTAACTGGTAAAACTTTTGAAAAAAGTGAGGGTGTTCCAGAAGGCTATTTTTATTTAATGGTAGTTTGTTTTATGCAAAATAATAAAGGACAGTTTTTAATGCAAAAAAGAGTGCCAGAAAAAGATGGTAAATGGGCAACGACCGGAGGTCATCCTAAAGCTGGAGAAAATTCACTTATTGGGATGATTACCGAAATAAAAGAAGAACTAGGTATAAGTGTAAATCCAAATGAGTTACAATTATTTAAAGAAGCAAAAGGAAAAAATTCATTCTGCGATTTATATTATTTAAAAAAAGATATAGATATAAAAGATATTACTATCCAAGAAGAAGAAGTAGAATCGGTCAGTTGGCTAACTTTAGATGAAATCAATAATTTATTTGAAAATGGACAATTTAATAAAGGGCATTACATGATGTTGCAAGATTGCTTGAAATTTTTGAATAATAAAAATGATTAATTTGTTAGATTAATCATTTTTTATATACTTGTTTATATCAATATTTAATTTATTTTGTTTTAATAAAAGTTTTATTTTATTAATATAATCTTTATATTTAATAGTTGTTATTGAGAAAGAAGAATTTAAAATAGTTAGTATATGTTTAATTTGTTTTTCTGCATATTGATTAGATAACTTAGTAAATTGTGGATAACATTTTTTTACTTTTTTTTGCACCATATCTATATACGAAAAAATGTTCAGATGCTCATCAGTAAACTCTAAACTAGTTAAACTGTTGTTTGAACGTCTCATATAATGATATAAAGGATGACCTATAACTGTATAGATATTTATTTTGTTAAAAATATTCCACATAAACATTCTATCTTCATTAACACGATAATTTAAAAATTTTTGATTCATTAAACTTTCTTTTGTAAATAATTTACCCCAAACAGCAAAAGCAATTTTATCTTCTAGATACTCTTTAATTAAAGTATTCTTTTTATAGACTACTAATTCATAGTCATTATAAGCATCAAAAATATCACCATTAACATCGTTAACGTTAATGCTACATCCAACAACATCAGCATTTGTATTTTTTTGGGTTTTTAATAACGTTTCAATAAAATTTTTTTCTATATAGTCATCACTATCTACAAAACTAATATAACTGCCTTTAGCTTTTTCTAATCCAATATTTCTACAAATACTTGGACCACTATTTTCAATATTAATAACAGTAATACGTGTATCACTTTTCGCATAATTATTGCAAATTTTTAAACTATTATCTGTAGAACCATCATTAATTAAAATAATATCTAGATTTTTATAGCTCTGTTTAATGATAGAATCTAAACATCTATTTAAATAATTTTCTACATTATATACTGGTACAATGATTGTTACTAAATCCATAGGAAATCCCCCTTTTTATTTCTTCTATTATATTTTTTATATCAAAATCAAAATTATTAGTATTAATAACTATATTATATTCGTTATATGGTTTATATTCTACTGTTGTTTCAACTTTTAAGGCATCTTCATATTTTTTATGTTCTCTATTAATAACACGATTTATTCTTTTACTTTTATCAGCAGTCATCAAAATTTTATAATTTGCTGTATTGAATAAATTTAGTTTTTCGCAAGCAAACCAATCAATTAAAGGTATAACTTCTGCTTGATTTAAATTATTTATAATATTCAGTAGACATTTATCTAAATAATTTATAAATGCTTTGTGAATTTTTTTATTTTCTTCATCATTAAAAAAGCAAGCATTTAATACTGTTTTTAAAGGTATATTTTTCTTAAATATATGAAAGATATATTTAAGAAAATAAGGATTTTTAATAATGTATTTTTCTATAACATCATCAACGGAAACATGAACAAAAGTTGGATCAAGTGCATTTATATTTTTACATAATTCACTTTTACCTGTACCACCATAACCACTTACACAAATGTACATCATTTTTTTATCAAACCTTTTGCTTTTCTATCAGTATTTTCTAATAAATGTCTGTTAATAACATTTAAAACAAAGTCATATTCTTTCTCATCATCAGTCATATGAAATACATTATCAAAACTATAATTTTCTACTTTAGTTTTATATTTTTTTCTTATGAATTGTTTTAAATTTTCTATATTTTCGTAGATGAAGGTATTTTTACGCTCAATATATTTTTTTTCAGATGGTGGTAATAATAAATATAATATACAAATTTGATTAGAATCATATTTATCAACCATTATATCTGCTTTATAATCACTATATCCCGGTTTACCAGTCCCAGTATCTAACGCATAAATATCTTTTATAAACTGTCTATAATCCTTAAATTCCACATATTCTAATGATTCTATAACAGCAAACTTGCTAATATCATTAATTGCCTCTTCAAAAAAAGGATTCATAGCATTCCATAAAATTGCAATACTTTTCATAATCATACCTCCCACAGTTCTGCTATACAATGTAATCGCTTAAATTATTTTTATTACTTGTTTGCCATTTAAATCTTCTTAATTTTTTGTCAGTACAATAAGCACAAAAGTCGCAAAAGTGCTCTAAATATTCAATTAACTCATCTCCATTTTGAAAATCCTCAATTTTTTTAAAATCATTTTCTGTAGTTTTAAAGTTTGAATTACACTTTTCATTTAAATATTGTATTAATAAAGGATATGAACATCTAGAAATAAATCCATCTTTTACAAAAGGAAAATACCTTCCATAACATAAATCATTTGCCTTTTCTGGATCATTAACTTTTTCTGTTGTTAAACAAGTGTGAAATTCCCGAATTAGTAAAGTTTCATCTTTTTGCTTACAACCGTTTCCAAAGAAAAATTTAATGTTTTTATCGTTTAAAAACTCCACAATTTTATTAGCCATTTTATAGGTTGGTTGATATAATGATATATTAAAAAACACATTATTATTTTTTATACTTTCTATTAACTGTTCATCCATCTTTGGAATTAAAAGTCCATTAGAAACTAATGCAATTTTTGAATTAGGGAAATATTTTCTAGCAATAGGTAGAATTTTCGATAATTCAGAGTGTAATAATGGTTCTCCACCCATTAATCTTATTAAATCAACATTAACCAAATTTGATAATTTTTTTATGTCATTTTTAAATTGATCCACACTAATTTCGTATTTATCACAAATATTCGAAAAGTGAGTACACCCTTTACATTTTAAATTACAGTGATTAACTAAATTGATTTCTATATATCCAATTAGTGGTTTTTTCATCAATGAAAATTCACGAATATTATTAATAATACCATTTTCTATGTCAAACTGATCTAAAATGTATATTGTTTCAATGCCTTGTTTTTTTAGTTGCCTAGAATATTTTGTAATGAAAATAGGTGCTTCTAAAATAAGAATAGAAACTTTATTGTCAAGAATAACTAACTGTTCTAATTTACTGATTGTTCCTTTATAAATATATCCTTTACTTTCTAAACAATTTATAACCATATCATTATATTTAGTGTCCCCCACTATATAAAATTCACTATATTTCATATAACAACCCCTCACTTCATAAATATAGACCATATTATAATCAATTTTAACTAAAAGTCAAGTGATGAGCTTTAAATCGCTTTTAATAAAAATTATTTGTTATATAAGAATGGTACAAACAAACTTCAAATAATCTTCTATAAAGTTTAGTATTATTTGAATATTACATAAAAGGAGGAATTTTTATATAAAAAAATACTGTAATTATATATTGATTGCAATTTTAGATTTTATTGTTTCATCCAATATCTGTTATAATTTGGTATGGATTATTACTCACAATATTGAATTAAAATGGGATATTAATATTTTTAAATCTTTATTTTCCTTAACTAATCTAGGATTGTTTTTTGGCACATTACTGTTATCAATTTTGATTTTTATGTTTATTTTAAAATATGATAGAGATATTAAGTTAAAACTTATAAAGAAAAAAGGTCTTCCTGAAGAAGATGGAAATTTTGAATATGGTAGTTCAAGGTTTATGACAAAAAAAGAAATAAAGAAAAATTTTAAAGTTTGGAATATAGGAGATGAGTTAAAAAGTGGAGGAATACCAGTAACAAAATTAGATGGCAAGATATATTATGATGATTCCTTTGATCATACAATGATTATTGGTTCTACAGGTAGTGGTAAAACCATCTGCGAAATCATGCCTTTGATTTTTAATCTTGGCTATGCAAATGAGTCGATGGTTATTAATGATACTAAAGGTGAACTTTACAATACTACTGCTAGTTTTTTAAAGAAACGAGGTTATAAAATTCATATCGTTAACTTAAGAAATGCTCTAGCATCGGATGGCTGGAATCCACTTCATCTTGCCTATAAGTATTACTATGAAGGCAATATTGATCTTGCAGGTGACATTATTGAAAATTTTTCTAAGTCATTATGTAAAAATCTTTCCAGTAAAGATATGTATTGGGAAAAATCAGCTACAGCTGTTTTATCTGCCCTTTGTTATGGCTTAATAGAAGATTGCACTGATGAGTTAGAAGTTAACTTATATTCAATATATAATTTGCTTGTTGAACATGGTTCTAAAACAATTGATAGGTTCAATTCACTAGATTTATATTTTCAGCAAAAGCCAATGGGTAGTCTTTCCAAAATGGCTTATGCAACTGGTTCTTTCGCAAAGGGTGAAACTCGTGCCACTTTGTTTTCAGTTCTTGCCACTACTATTAAAATGTTTAGTGATACTGGTATAGCTAATCTTACTAGTAGAACGGATTTTGAACTTGAAAATATTGGTAAAAATAAATCAGCAGTCTTTCTTATAATTCCTGATGAGAAAGAAAGCAGACACGAACTCGCTAGTCTTTTCATAGACCAATGTTATCAAGCACTTGTTAACACTGCTCAATCATATTCAAATGGTAGAATGCCTATTAGAGTAAATTTTATTTTAGATGAGTTTGCTAATATGCCACCAATAACTTCTATTTCTAACAAAATTACAGTTTCACGTTCTCGTAATATTCGCTTTTATTTAGTATTGCAAGATTTTGATCAGTTAAAAGAAACTTATAAAGATTCAGCTGGTACAATAAAGTCAAATGCTACTAACTGGATATACTTACTTACATCTGATAATGAGACAGCAAGAGAAATTTCAAATCGTTTAGGTAAATATACTATTTCATCTGAAAGGGTATCAACTTCAGGAAGATTTGATCAAATAGATTATAATCTTTCAAATGATAAATCGCTCATGGGAAGAGAACTTATGATGCCAGATGAACTTATGAGATTTAAGTTTGGTGAAGGATTGTTTATGAAAACAAGAAAGTATCCTATTAAAGCTACTATTATTCCAATTTATGATTATGGTATCAAAATTAAAAAAATCCCTTTACCAAATAAAGCAAAGAATTTTGTTATTAAGTGTTTTAATTTAGATGAGCTTAGAAAACAAAAAAATCATCAAAAAGATGATAGAGTTGAATTAGAATAAAAGTTATTTAATATTAACGGAAATATGAATATATTTTTCGAAGTATGTTATAATCAAAATGAGGCTAAAAAATAAGAATAGTGCAAGTATTCTTATTTTCCATCAATTCGCCTATTTTTTACAATAGGTCTTTCTATTAAAAGTTCGTGTGGCTCTATTTTAAAAATAGTTGCAAGATGATCAATATAATCACTTGATATATTTCGTTTACCGTTCTCCATTGTAGAAACATATTGAGTACTGGATCCTAGCCTATATGCAAATTCTTCTTGTGACCATTTTCTTTGTAAACGCCAATATACGATATTGTTCGCTAATATTTTTCTAGTTTTATTAATAGTTGCCACCTCACTTCTGGTATCATTTTATAGTTTTTCCTATAAACATACCATCATACCAGAGTATGAAGTGTAATTGATAAAAAGCCTTTAGAAAGGAGTTATGTATGGAAGCTTATATGGTTGAAAAGGAAATAAATAATTCGCTAAATGAGGAAGCACGTAGAGTTTTTGATGTTTTATGGAATATGACACAAAAACATGAAAAAACAACCAAGTCATATGTAAATTTAGTTTATGATATTATTGATGAGAACTATAAATGTTTTTCTTTTGAAATTTTAAATAAAGTAAATAAATTGATTCCATTAGAATGGTGCGTTAATCCTGAAATAGGCTATGTGTTTATTCCTGAAGCACAATATATAAAAAAGCAGAATTTAAAAAGAAAAGAACTTTATGATAAAAAAAAGCAAACAAATATTAGTATCATTAATGATGTAACTAAGTTAATTGAAAAAAACTACAAAGATAATAAATTAGATAATCATTCAATTATGTACTTTTTTAATTATTATTATTATAATAAACACAAAGAATTAGATTATAATTATGAACAAATTATACAACTAATAAAAACTGTTATAAAAAAAATAAGCAAGAATTATAAAGTTTTACAATTAGACCCATTACTTTTAGAAAGCAAAAATTAAAATCTTATTAAAACATATAATTTTGAAAAGAAGAGATATAAAAAAACAATTACAATAAGACTTATTGATATTTATTTTTTTTCAATTGTAATTGTAATACCATATTTTTTTGCAATTTGTAAAAGTGTTTCTATACCATAGTTGACTTTATCTAATTCATATGCCTGAATGGAGGGAGCCGATTTTCCAATAGACTTTCCAAACTGTTCTTGTGTTAGTCCAGTCCATTCACGTAATATTTTGATAATTTCCCCTTTGGTATAATCATTAGCTTTTATTTTCATTTTATATACCTCAACTTTTCTAGAGTGAGTATAACAAATATTTGTTATAAATAGCATTAAACACATAATCTCATTATGCGTTAGTTTATTGTTGATGTTTTATCTAAATGTTATATAAGATTTGAAAAAAACATTTAATGAAAGGAAAACCAAATGAATATATGCATGGATAAATTAAAAGAACTAATGAAAGAAAAAAATACACCTATGAATATATAGCAAATGCTTTAGGCTATTCTAAACCTTTTATCTGGCAGATAATTAATGGAGAACGAAGATTAACCTATGAAAATGCATTGTTAATTGCAAGAGTATTTAACATGAAACCAGATGAGTTATTTTATTTGACTTATTTTGATAGTGATAATATAAAGAAAAAGATTTCAAAAATTGATAAAAGTAAAAAAAACATACATTACTGAAACAAAAGGATCAATACTATTTTGATCTTTTTTTTGATTGGAGGTTTTTAATATAGAAATCAATCATAAACCTAATGCTCCAATAATTGGGGCAGATGGAAATGTATATAATTTAATAGGCATTTGTTCTAGGGCATTAAAAAAGGAGGGATATTCAAAGCAGGCTAAAGAGATGACTGAAAGAGTACTAAACTCTAAAAGTTATGATGATGCACTTATAATCATGATGCAGTACATTAACCCAGTAGATCAATATGGAAAATCATTTGAAGAAACAAATTTATTTGATGATGATATGGATATTTATTAGCGAATAAAATTATTTAACTTTGAAACATAGTTAATATACAATATAAGGAGGTAGATATTTGGTACAAGATCAAGTAAGAGAAATAGCAAATTTAAGCTATAATGCTAATACTACAAAAGATAAAAATGAAAAACAAAAATTAGAAAACGAAGTACAAAGTATACTAACAAATTTAAAAAAAGAAGCATTAACTAATTTTAAAAACGAAAGTGATGTAAAAAAATTTTTGGATAATATAGTCAATTTCAACAAGTATTCTTTTAATAATATGTGCTTAATACGAGCCCAAAATAAGGATGCAACTTATGTGGCATCTTTTAAAACATTTTCAGAAATGGGTTATTATCCAAAGAAAGGTGAAAAAGGTATAAAAATACTTGTTCCATCTTTTTTGACTAGAGTTAAGATAAAAAATAATAATGGAACTACTGAAATTACACCATTGTATACTTTATCTGATGAAGAAAAAAAGAAATACCATGATAAAAATGATGAAAGTATTACCTATCATGATAAAATTTTAAAAAATTTTTCCATAGGTACTGTATTTGATGTTAGCCAAACAAATATGCCAATGGATTTAATTGAGAAAAATTTAAATCCCATGATTGAAGACCCAAAAGCAGATACTGTTGCTGATATATTTATTAAGACAATTTATAAAGACGGATTCAAAGTTAAATATGATGAAACTCCTGACGGTGCAAAAGGATACTGCGATTTTGAAAATAATACTATTGTAGTGAAAAAAGGCTTAAGTAATTTGATGCGACTGAAAGTAATTATTCATGAATATGCTCATTCACTTGCTCACAAACATTTGAAAGATAACAATCAAGAATACAAAAATCATCGTGAAAAATATGAAACAGAGGCTGAATCAATTGCATATGTAGTATCAAAATATTTAGGGTTAGATACACGTGATTATAGTCAGATTTATTTATATTCATGGAGTAAAAACAAAGATTTTAAAGAGATAGATGACTCATTTTGTACCATTGTAAATTATAGTAAAAAAATAATAAGTAACTACAATAAAATATTAGATAAAGAAAAATCTATTTATGAAGATATGAAACTAATAAAAATGTAAAAATATCTAAATTCAAATAGAGGTAAATTAATTTTTGATAATATCATTTATTTAATTATACCTATTTTAAATTTTAATAGACATATTATTATATATCATCATAGATTTTTGCATGTAAAAATGAGATGAATTCTTCAAATATTAGTTACAATAAAAAATAATAAAGCCATTATGCCTTATTATTTTTTATTTCGAGATTTTATTAAAATTCTACTTCTTTCTGGATTTAAATAATAGTCGCCTTTAACATAATCATAAAAATCTTTTATAATATCGAGTCTTTCATTATTAGTTTTAGATTCATCAAGGCACCTATAATAAAGATTAATGAATTCTATTGGTGGTGTTATTTTAAAGATTATTCTGCTATAAGTATCATTTCTATAAAAGTCTAATACTTTAGAAGTTGGTATTTCTGGAAGTCCATTTTTCCTGTAGTAAAATTTTCTTATTTTCTCAACTGTTAAATGGTACAAATGAATAAAATATTTATCGCTTATTATCCCAAGCCTTTCTAAATCAATCATTCTATTGTTTATAATAGCAATTTGCTCATATATTTCGTTATCCGTTAAACCAGGAAGTGGAACATTGTATAACTGTAAAATATAGTCTTGTAATTTTTTAATTTCACCATTACGATCAAATAATACTTTTCCATGTCCTATCATTGATAAAAGTACATTTGATTGATTATTAAAATCACTAATAGCTCTACCATACAGATCAGCTAGAGGTTTTTCGAAGTATTCAATTCTAAAACCATCAATAGTATCAATACCTCTAATAATCTTGTCAGGGTCATTATCATTAAATATGATATGTAAATCTATATCAGATTTATCATTATAAAAGCCGGTAGAATAGCTTCCGTAAAAAACTGCACCCTCACAGTTTTTGTTTTCAAGATACCCCATTTTATTCAGAAAATCAATAATAGCATTTCTGAAATTCATTTTTTTACCCTCCAGCCAAATATTAACATATTAAAAATAAAAAAACACAAATAGTGTTCGAAACGACAAGAATATTGTCTGAAATAAAAAAATATAACTTCAAGTAATAAAAAAACGCACAAAAGTAAAAAAAGAAAGGAGTTTTAAATGATAAAAAAGCATAATAGTCTAATGCGTGCAGAAAGAATTTTGAATAGTTTTAATAACAGTACTTATTATAAAGAAAATTTAGATGGTGTTATAGAAGCTTTTAAGCAAAAAGATAAACAAGGATATGTTTTAAAAATATATAAAAGTTATGATCCAGAACAAGATGTATGCCTATGGATTTATGAAGAGATGAATAATCAAAAAATTTATACAATACAAGGAACACGTAGTAATTGTGATGAATTAAATAATTTTATTGGTGCAGACTTAATTGTTAAAGAATATCCTATAAAAACAAATATAAAAAAAGAAATAGTAAAAAATTTAGTTGATAGTGTTTATTCATATTATAACAAAAGACTAAAATTATAAAGGAGGTACAAAGATAGGTAGAGAGACTTTAACACTAGGTCAATTAATCAGAAAAATTGGTGATTTAATAATTGAATACGAGCAAACAACAGTTAATAATGATAATAGTTGTACCCCAACACAATTGTTAAAAACTAAAGATGTGATAGCAATGTACCCATCAATTACATTATATTCCTTAAATAAAGCACTTAAAGAAGAAAGAATACCAGTTGTTAAAATAGGTAATCTTAACTATTTTAGGCAAGAGGATATAGAAAAATTTCTTACTTCAAAATCTTGGAGGAAGTATAAGTAAGAAAAAAACAAACTGAAGAAGAGAAATTAAGAAAGAAAATAGAGTCGTTTGATATTACTTATGAAGAGGCAATAAAAATTGGTATAACATATGACCAAATAAAAGGTATTACAGAAATCGTTTCAAACAAAGAATATAAAGTTAAACCTACTACTGGAAAACGTACAAGTAAGATATTTTATGGTACTCTATTAGGAGCAATTAGATTTAAAGAAAAAATATCAGAAGAACAAGATGAAGAAATTGAAGATGAAGAAAAATATAACAGTAAAATATTAAATTCGGTAACATTAATAGAGGCAATAAATGATACAATCAAATATTTAAAAACTTTAGCAGAAGAAACTGATTCAATCGAAATGAATACAGTGTCTGGATATAATAAAAATATTGAAAAACATATTATTCCATATTTTGGAGAAAACAAAAAAATGTGCGAAATCACATCAGAATCGGTGAAAAAATTCTTAAAATATTTATTTGGAAAAAAGAAAACCAACAGTGAAGATTTATTAGATGTTGAAACAGTAAAAAAAGTATATTCTGCTTTTAAATGGATAATAAAATATAGTAGTAAAATAGCCATGCCTAGACTTATAAAAACTAACATACTTGAAGATATACGTTTTAAAGAACAAATTCCTAAAGGAAGATCATTTAAAAGAAAAAGAATAAAAAATCATTTGTTAGATAGACTATTAGAATTAGTTGCAACGATAGATAAGCAAGCTAATATAAGACTAAAAACTCAAATAAATTTTGTGGCAGATGTGGGATGCCGAAGAGAAGAAGTATTAGGAATAAAGTGGCGTAATATTAATTTAGATACAGGAGAAGTATATTATGATGAAGCAGTTACAGCTATGATTCCTAGAAAGTTTAGTGAGAAGTATAGTGGAACAAGAACAAAGGAATTAAAAAGTAATTATAGTTATAGAACCAATTTTTTGACACCATATACAATTAACCTTTTAAAACAATTAAAGCAATTTAAGGAAGCACTTGGTTTATCAACTAATGATAATAATTATGTTTTTACTAGATGGGATTGTGATAAAGTATTATCTCCTATATCTTTTTCTGATGAATATAAAACATTTAGAGAAAAATACGGCTTTGAAGATATTCCAGCTCATGATATAAGACATATGATTAGTAACTTATTACAAGAGAAAGGATATCCACCAGAATATGTAGCTCAATATTTAGGAAATACACCTAAAACCTTATTAAATTCATATACAAATATTTTAAATAATACTAAAGAAAATATAAAAATGTCTATTAATGAAGCGATGAGAAACAAAAACAAAAAAAGTTTTGATATTGAAGTAATCGCTACCATACTTAATAGCAATGGGACTTTAACAGATAACAGTAAGGAAAGCTATAATTTACTAGATTTTTTAAATGGAACTCATGTCAGTACTGATAATCTTATATCTAGCATTAATGTGGCTAAAACTATTATATTAAAGCAATATCCACAACTTGAGGTATTTGTTAGTAATAGTCAAGAAGAACTAAATGGCAAAATAAATACATTTAAAGCCTTTAATAATTCAAAGTTTGAATTAACTTATAATAATACTATGCTTTCAGAAATCGAAAAAAGTTATACCATTTAAACAAATTATAAAATCCAAAATGCCCCAAATGTACCAAAATTATACTATTTGAAATGCCCCAAATAATGCCCCAAATGTACCAAAATTAATTCAAAGAGATACGATTTAAATCAAATTAAATCGTATCTCTTTTTTTATGCCTTTTTTAAAATATATTGATTTTTCTATAAAAAATGATATACTTATAAAGACAAATTAATTTATAATTCAAGTATGTTAGATGGGGCATATACCTTTGTGGTTCCGTTATGCATCGGTTCGATCCCGATATTCCGCCCCA